>CAZLIW010000067.1:0-8490 GCA_964559325.1 uncultured Halanaerobium sp.
CCACTCTGCCACCACTATGTCGCAAACATCAGTTTTTTTTCATAAATTTTACACATTTTTTCTGCTTCCTCTGCAATTTCATTTTTTAAATTTTTAGGTTTTAAAACCTCAGCTTCAGCTCCATAGCTTAAAATCCATTTTTTTATTTCCTCTCTCCTGGTAGTTTTTACAGAAAATATTATTTCACTTTCTCCTAACTTTTTTATTATCTGATTATCAGTCCACTGGTATTCCGGAACAAAACGAGCGGCTCTACCTTTAAATTTTACTTTAACATTCAGCTCTTCCTCGCCCTGCTCAACTCCCCAGGAATTATGCAGCTGTTCATCTAGAGAATAATTATCTGGAACAGTATAACTTTCATCAGTAAATTTTATATTTTTTATCCTATCAATCCTAAAAGTTCTAATCTCATCTCGCAAATTGCAAAATGCTATAATATATGGTGCACCCTTATTAAAAAAAATATTGTATGGATTTATCTTTCTTGTGGTTTTTTCATCTTTACCCAGTGCATAATAATCAATTATTATACTCTGCTGTTTTTCAATAGATTTTTTTATCAGCTTAAATTTTTGCCTGTGTTCTTTTAAATCAACAAAAGGATCAGAAATTATCTCATAACTATTTATGTAAGTACCCAGACTTCCTTTTATGTATTCGGGCAGTGAATTGATAACTTTGGCTATAGCAGATTCTAGCTCTTTTTTGATAGGAAAATTCTTATTTTTATATTCTTTTGCTGCCAGCATAATAGCTTCGGTTTCTTCTTTATTTAAATTGGGACTTTCTAATCTAAATGTCTCCAGTATTTTATACTCTTTTAGGTGTCTGTCATAATATATTGGGATACCGAGCTCTTCCATAATTTTTTTATCCCTGTGAAAAGTTCGAGAAGAAATGTTAAAGGTCTCCGTAATTTTATTAACATCCCACCTGCCATATGACTGTCTTAAAACCATGATCAGCTTAATTATACGAAATACCCTATTTGTTTCAGTCAATAATATCAACTCCTAAAAAATAATAATTCCCATACATTTCTATATTTCTATAAATACAATATATTTTCCTTTATTTATCAAAAATTTATTACTGTCAGCTCCTAAAAATATTGATTTATTTTTTTAAATATTCTTAATAAAAATATAGCTGGTTTTTCCATTTTAAAGGATTTTGGCACTTGTTATAGAATATATTAATACTAAGAATGATAGTAAGGAGGGTTTATAAATGCTGGTAAAGGAAATAATGACTAAAGATCCAGTAATAATTGAGGTGGATAGTGATGTAAACGAAGCGGCAAGACTTCTTTCCTATTACAATATAGGGCGCCTTCTTGTCGTCAAAGATAATGAACTTGTCGGTATTGTTACAGATGGTGATCTAATGATAGAACGCGACAGAGATATGCCAATTGAAGATTTTATGACAGAAAATTTAATAACAGTTAAAGAAGATGACACTATTGCTGAAGCAGCCAGAATTTTAGAAAATAATCAAATTAGTGGAATGCCGGTTGTCAACGAAGAAGACCACCTGGCTGGAATTATTACAGTTGAAGATATAGTATACCGCTATGTTGCAAAAAAATAATTTTTTATAAACTTCAGAATAAGGGAGGGGATAAAGTGGCGGGGATTGCAGTAGGGGCAATTTGTAATTATCTGAACTCTATTCATCCATTTATTGATTTTGTTGCTAATGCCAGAGCTCATGGTTATGAACCAGAAAAACTAATAGTTTGCTATTCTCATGGATATAAATCTGAAGCAGTAGAAAGACTGCGCCAGACTATTAAACTGGATCTTGTTCAAATGAACTATGATCCAGAATTTGTTTATAAACTCAAAAGATATGGACTGACTAAAAAAGAAATTAACTTTTTTCTCCGTACACCAGAATTTGACTATCATCAGTTGATACCATATGGAAAAAGAAGAAATTTAGTAATACTAAAAAGTTTAATATCTGAGCCAAAACTGGATTATCTTTTCTTTATTGATACAGATGTTAAACCTCGTCTTTTAACCTCAAGAAATGGGGGTTTCACAACTATAAACTTTTTTGGCAGACATCTGGAATATCTGGAAAAAGAAAATGTAGTAATAACAACAAGTGATTATTCCGGATATTATATCATACCTCCACTTAAATTTGAAAAAAAGAAAGAACTTTTAAAAGGTCTACAAAAAATAGACGCTTTAGAAAAAGTAAAAAATATCGGAAATAATATTACAACAGCAGATATTTATCAGAACAATATTAGAGAAACCGATAAAATTCTGGGAGGCAATCATGCTATAGATTTAAATTCGAGCAGAATTATTCCTCCTTTTTATTCAACAACATATCATTATAATGGAGAACTTTATTTAGGTCGGGGAGAAGATACATTACTGGGTCTGGAAATACCGGATGGGAAACATAAAATTATAGACATAGATACACATATTTTTCATGATACCTATGATAACTTTCCAAAAAAACCAGATATATCTAATGCAGATGTTCAGGAAAGATTATTTTATGCCTGTACAGGCTGGCTGGGGAGAAATCCATTTTTAAACTGGTATCTAAAAAAATATGGATATATCTCAGCTTCAGAGTTCAAAAAAAGGCACAGAGAACAAAAATTAGCACTTCAGATTGGGGCACCAGCACTGGCAAAATACACTGGTAACAATAATTTCAACTTATTACCCGATATTTTTTCGAGTGCCTGGATGCAGTTAGATCAGATGGTGGAAAATTATGAAGATACAGTTGAAAATTGGCAGGCTATTATGAAAAAAATCACAGAAAGGAGAGAAAATTGATGAAAGTACTACTCATAAATCATTTTCCTCTAGAAGGATCAGGCAGTGGGGTATATACCAAAAACATTGCTTCACGCCTGGTTGAAAAAGGACATGATGTTAAGGCAGTAATTGTTGATAACGAAAAAAATAATAATTATAACTTTCCTGTCAGAACAATTATAAACTATAATTTTCCCTGTTTTACAACACATCCCAAAAGCAATAATCAATTCTACAATTTAACAAGACAGGAAATGAACGACTATCTGATGCGTTTTGTAGATACAATAGCTGCAGAAACAGAAAAATTCAAACCTGATATTATTCACTGTCAGCACCTCTGGGTGGCACCATATGCAGCTATGCAGACAAATATTCCCTATGTTATTACAGCACATGGAACAGATATTAAAGGCTACAAAAAAGATAAAAGATACCGCCATATAGCTTTACAGGGGGCTTCACATGCAGATAAAATAATTACAATATCAGATCAGGTACACAATGATGTCAAAAAATATTATTATATCAAAGAAGAAAGACTGCAAAAAATATTAAATGGTGTAGATGACCGACTGTTTAAACCTCAAAAAATTGACAGGCTTAAGCTGCTCAAAAAATATATTAAAATTGATGAAGAACCTCAGCATCTAATTACATTTGTCGGTAAATTGACTCATTTTAAAGGAATTGATCTGCTGATAAAAGCAGCTCAAAAATATGAAGATGAATTTGAAAATATAGTAACATTAATTATTGGAAACGGAGAGCTGAGAAAAGAACTGGAATCTCAGGTGGATGAACTTGGGTTAAAGAATGTATATTTTTTAGGTAACTTACCCCAACAAGAACTTCCCAAACTTTACAGCAGTGCCGATCTATCTGTTGTACCGTCCAGAGTTGAACCCTTTGGACTTGTCGCAGTAGAAGCACTTGCCTGTGGAACTCCAGTCATAGCTTCCAGAGCAGGTGGATTACCTGACTTTATAAATGAAGATGTCGGAAGACTTTTTAAAATGGATGATTATAGTGATCTGGCTGAAAAAATATTGGCATCACTCAAAGAAGATGACAAAAAGAAAAAAGGTCAGAAAGCAGCTGAATATGCAGTAAATAATTTTTCCTGGTCCAGAGTAATTGATGAATTACTAGAAGTTTACAACAACATTATCAGCTGAGGAGGTATAATATATGAAAACAATTATGGTTATACCAACATACTGGGGCCGCCATTCGGAAATAGGCTGGCAGATGGGAGATGAGATCTATGACCACCCTACTCCTATTGATCAGAAAGGTACTCTGGGAAGAACCCTGGACAGTATGCAGGTAATAGAAAATACAGATTATGAACTAATTATTCTGGTGGCCGTAACAGCACCTGAACTGCAGGAAGAAGCTTACAAAAAAGTTTCTCAAATAGTATCAAAACACAAACCGCCTATTAAAACTTATATAATTGGTGATAGACACCTGTCAGATGTAAAGATGGAATACAAACGATTAAGTGAAATAAACACCTCTATTCTTTCTCTTAAAGGATATTCTAACATCAGAAATATATGTTTATATACTGCATATATTCTGGAAGCAGATACAGCAGTATTAATAGATGATGATGAAGTATTTGAAGATCCAGAATTTATGGATAAAGCAGTTGAATTTGTAGGAGGACGTCTATATGGTCAAACAGTTGATGCTGTAGCAGGTTATTATCTTAACAAAAAAAATGAATATTATGATGATGTAGAAATAGAACCCTGGATGACCTTCTGGAATAGATTTGGCAGCAAAACCAGAGCCTTTGATAAAATAATTGGAAGTGAACCCAGACTAAAAAAAACCCCCTTTGCTTTTGGGGGACTAATGGTTATTCATCGCAATTTATTTACAATTGTACCCTTTGATCCTGAAATGACTCGTGGTGAAGATATTGATTATGTAATAAATTCAAGGATGTTTGGATTTAACTTTTTTCTCGACAATACTCTTTCTATTAAACATCTTCCTCCAGGCAAACACCATGCTGTTTGGCAGAGACTGCGTCAGGATATCTATAGATTTTTCTACGAAAAGGCAAAAATAGAAGGCCAGGAAGAGCACCCCAACATGATTAAGATAGAACCAGAAGATTTTGATCCCTATCCAGGCGAATTTATGAAACCAGACCTTGAAGATAAGGTCACAAAAACAAATCTCATTTTATCTCTCGACTATCTCACAAGAGAACAGGTGGAAAATGCTAAAGCTTCTATTAAAAATATTTATATTTCCAAATACGATGCGGTTCCAGAATATAATGTCTTTAAAAAATATCTTGAAGTACAAAAGAATTGGCGTGAACTCCTCAATTTTGCCAGAGAAAATTTTTATACTCTAAATAAAATATTAAAAGAAACACAGCTCAAAAACAAAAATGAAGATTTAGATGCTGCTGCAAGACCAGATTTTACCAGCCTAAAACTGGATCTTTTTCAGGAACTCTCCGAAGAAGAGGAAGAATATTTAATCAGCATTTCAGAACTCAAACAATTTAATCCTGATGAAATAATAATTAACAAAGGGGATAACAACAACACCGTCTATATCATTCTATCTGGTAGAGTTAAAATTTCGGAAAGCAGTGAAAATGGACATGAAGAAGTAGAACTGGCTGAAATGAAACCTGGAGACTTTTTTGGATTAACATCACTCATATCAGAAAATCACACCTCTTATATGATGGATGTAAAAGCAGTTGAACCTATTACACTGCTCAGCTTTAACAAAAAAGATCTTATGAAATTTTTTGACACTTTTCATAAATCAAGTGTTAGACTACTACTCCATTTTATAGAAAAACTAAATGAACACCTGGAACTAATTGCCGACCTCTATGCAGAGACACAGCACAAAACACAGGATATACAGTCTGCTATAGAAAATGGTGATTAATTTAAATCTTTAAAAAACCACATACAACAGCAAAAGAGTGCAGCTTACCCGCACTCTTTTATTATTATTAGCATTATTTTATTATATATCAATTTTTATCATAAAATAAAGTAATAATGTTAAAGTAATAGTCCTATATGTTGATCTGTTAAATAATTTATGTATTCTATTCAAGCCAGCCCCTGGTTTTCATTGCTTCTGTTAAACGCTCAATTGCAACAATATAGGCAGCTACACGCATTGTTACATCTCTTTCTTCTTTTACTTTAAATACTTTTGAAAATGCTTCTACCATTATTTTTTCTAATTTTGAATCAACTTCATCCCTGGTCCAGTAATAGTGATAAAGGTTTTGAACCCATTCAAAATAAGAAACTGTAACACCACCAGAGTTAGCAAGTATATCAGGGATGACAGTAATATCCCTTTCCTGAAGAATCTTATCTGCTTCAGGCGTTGTAGGCCCATTAGCGGCTTCTATAATATAATCGGCTTTAATTTTTCTGGCAACTTCTGGGGTAATCTGATTTTCCAGTGCAGCTGGAACAAGAATATCACAGTCAAGAGAAAAGATTTCTCCATTTTCTATAACCTGAGAGTTTTCATAATCACATACCTGTTTACCTTCTTTTTTAAGTTCATTTAAATGACATGGATCCAAACCATCTGGATTATATACTCCACCATAAACTTCATTAACCGCTACAATCTTACAGCCGAGTTCATGCAAAAATTCAGCAGTAAAGCTACCGACATTACCATAACCCTGCACAACAACTCTAGCCCCATCTAAATCTATATTAAATGCTTTAGACATTTCTCTGGCAACATACATAAGTCCTTTTGCGGTTGCAGAATCACGGCCAAATGACCCCCCTAAAACAATAGGTTTACCTGTCACCAGGCCGGGAGAGTTTACACCTTTAAGCTGAGAAAATTCATCCATAAACCAGCTCATAACCTGTGGATTGGTATAAACATCAGGGGCAGGAATATCCTTATCAGGGCCGATAACAGGTGCTATGGCTCTAATAAAACCTCTACTCAGCCTTTCCAGTTCTCCCTGACTCATGCTCAGCGGATCACATTCAACTCCTCCTTTGGCTCCACCAAAAGGAATACCTGCAAGTGAACATTTAAACGTCATCCAGGATGCAAGTGCTTTAATCTCATTTTCATCTACCTGTGGGTGAAAACGAATCCCTCCCTTGGTCGGACCAAGAGCATCATTGTGCTGGCATCTCATTCCTTTAAATATTTTTACTTTTCCACTGTCCATACGGACTGGTATTGATACTTTAAGAGTTCGCATCGGTTCCCGCAAAAGTTCTCTCACCTGTTCATCCAAACCTAATTGATCTGCTGCCTCATTTAACTGCTTTATGACCGAATCATAAACACTAATGTCATCTGACATAAAATAAATACCTCCCAGAGTAGATTAATAACTTACTGTTAAATATTTTCTCCACCTGAAAGGCATCTCCTGTATCACATTTTTGGGTTTTTCTATATATTTTTGTTAGAAACCGCCCTTTTTTTCAGAATATAATTATGATTTAGAATTTAACGCAAAATTGTACATATTTAAAACCCTTTTTGTCCAAAGTTTTCTGTTCTATATTTACTGGGCGGCAGGTTAACAAATTCTTTAAAAACTCTGGTGAAATAATTTGGTGTATTAAAACCAACTTTAAATGCTATTTCAGATATATTTAAGTTTGTTTCCCTGAGTAGTTCTTTAGCCTTCCTTATTCTGAGGCGGTTTAAATATGTAATAAAATTTTCTCCAACTTCTTCTTTAAAAAGGTGACTGAAATAATAAAAGCTCAATCCAATTTCGTCAGCGACTTCCTCCAAAGCCAAATCTCTATTATAATTATCTTCCATATAAAGCAGGGCTCGTCTAATTTGTTTTTGGTCTTTGAGCACATTACCACTTCTTCTGATTATATCTACTACTCTTGTTGATAATCTTTCTATCAGTACAAAAAGTTCATCCTCTGTCGTTAAATCAATGATTTTTTCGACATACTGATAGTAATTTTCCAAAAATCTACCTGAATCAACAAGGTCTTCTTCCAGTTTTTTTATTAAATCATTGATAAATTCCATAACAGTAAGCTTTATTTTATCCGGCTGAATTTTCTCTCGACATATATTTATAACAATAGATTTCATAATACCCGGAATTAAATCATCATTACCGCTGTCTATATTTTCAAACAGTTCTTCTTCTAAATCCAGAAAATTTTCTTTTTCATCTCTGCTGTTTGCCGGCAAAAAGAGTGCTTCAATATGTGCTACTTCTTTCTGCTGAAAGGCTGCCGTTTCACAAACATCTGCTGCCTCTCTATAGGAAAATAAAAGTCCTTTAATCTTTTCATAACTTCTTCCTATTCCACATGTGAACTCCCAGCTGTTTTCAGATTTCAATCTATCCAAAATAATCCGTACAAAATCCAGACTTTTTTGATAGCTTTCATTTGAAGGTGACAGTGCTTCATTTTTAAAAAACAAAACAAAATAGCCGGGATATATACTGGAAACAGCCAGCTCTATATTTTCTTCTCTACCTGCAGTTTTTATTATTTGTATAATTTCATTTTCTTCATCTCTTCTGGTAAAATTGCTTTTATTATAATATTTAGAATCTGATGATAGTTTAAATACTACTGCCGTATTTAACGGAAGTTCATATGTCATTAAATCGGCATTATCCAGCAGATGAGAAAACTTACTGGAATACCCTAAA
>CAZLIW010000068.1:0-8484 GCA_964559325.1 uncultured Halanaerobium sp.
GCCTATAAAAGACTTATAGCCCCTTCGCTGGAAAGGGAAGTTAGAAGTCATTTAAGTGAAAAAGCTGAGGAACGCGCTATAGATAATTTTTCTATCAATTTAAAATCACTTTTAATGCAGCCTCCTTTAACTCAAAAAATTGTTTTAGGTATTGATCCTGCATTTCGAACCGGCTGCAAAACAGTGTTGGTATCAGAGAATGGTAGAGTATTAAATACCGGTACAATATATCCACATCCTCCCCAGAATGATATCGAATCGGCAGCAGAATATATAAAAAAACAGATAAAGGTGTATAATGTGGATCTAGTTGTTATAGGAAATGGAACGGCCAGCAGAGAAACAGAGATCTTTATTGCTGATCTTATAAATAGTGGATTAGAAGTTGAATATACGATTGTTAATGAAGCAGGAGCTTCAGTTTATTCTGCATCAGAGATTGCCAGAAGAGAATTTCCAGATCTGGATGTTTCGATTCGAGGAGCAATTTCTATTGCCAGAAGAATTCAGGATCCACTGGCTGAACTTGTAAAAATTGATCCACGGTCACTGGGAGTTGGTATGTATCAGCATGATATTTCTGATAATAAATTATCTAAAGCCTTAAATGAGGTTGTTGCAGATGTTGTTAATCATGTTGGAGTGGAAATAAATACTGCTTCTGCAGCACTGCTTAGCTATGTGTCAGGTATAAGCGCCAATAATGCTGAAAAGATAGTAGAACATCGTAGCGAAAATGGTGTTTTTAAAAGCAGACAAGATCTTTTATCTGTATATGGATTTGGTCCTAAAACATTTGAGCAGTCAGCTGGATTTATAAGAATAGAATCAGAAGAAGATTCATTTGCTGTAACTCCAATACATCCGGAATCTTATGATGCAGCTGAAAAAATATTAAATAAATTAGGGTTTGGTAAAAAAGATTTGCTTAATAAAAAAAGGATTGGAATTCTGAGGAAAAAGTTAAGTGAACTTGATATTACAGATATTGCAGAAAAGATTGATATTGGAATACCGACTGCTAAAGATATTGTAAAATCTCTTCAGCAGCCTGGCAGAGATCCAAGAAATAGTATGCCTGGCCCTGTATTTAGAAAAGATGTTTTAAAACTGGAAGACATAAAAGAAGGTATGGTTTTCACTGGAAAGGTTAGAAATATAGTTGATTTTGGAGCATTTATAGATATTGGACTAAAAAATGATGGCCTTTTACATATTTCAGAAATGAGTGAGATGTATGTAAATGATCCTTTTGAAATTATTTATATAGGTCAGACTATTGAAGTGCAGGTTCTTTCAGTTGACAGGCACAGATCAAGGATTTCTCTTACCTTAAAATTTTAAATTTTAGTATTTGTTTTTATAAATATCGGCCGGGATATTAACCTATAAATATTATCCTGTAATAGGTAACTAATTAAATTTATTTGACATAAATACATTCTGTGAGTTATAATGAGTACAATATTAATATCTAGGGAGGAATTTTTTTAGCATGTCCATTGAAGTTGGTAGTATTGTAGTTGGTACAGTTACAGGGATTACAAATTTTGGCGCTTTCGTCGAACTGGAAGATGGGGAAACTGGTCTTATTCATATTTCAGAGGTTGCTAATACCTATGTTAAGGATATTAACAATTTCTTAAAAGTTGATGAAGAAGTAAAGGTAAAAGTAATTAACATTGATGATGATGGAAAGATTGGACTGTCGATCAAACAGCTTGAAGATCCAGATGACAGAATTGATCATGCACCAGAAATGTCTTTTGAGGAGAAAATGGACCGTTTTCTAAAGCAGAGCAGTGAACGGCAGCAGGATCTCAAAAACAGGGAGGCGAAAAACGGCGGAAATTCAAAATAGATTTTGATTTTAATTATGATAACATATATAAAACATCCTTTAAGTTATTAAAGGGTGTTTTCTTGTTTTAAAAAAGGAGCAATTTTATGTTAACAAATGAACAGGAGAGAGAATTAATAGAGTGGCAGCTGGGAAGAGAGATTGGAAATTTAGATTATGTTGGTAAATACTGTCCATGGAACTATCCAGCTGTGCTGGTAGTAAAACCTTTTGTTAAAAACAATAGTAATGTATCTCCAACAATTTTTTGGCTCAGCTGTCCATATCTGGTTTATAAAGTAGATAGATTGGAAAATGAAGGTTTATTAGAGCGGTTGACATTTAAACTACAGAATAATTCAAAGTTTAAAGATAGAATGTTATTTTCTCACAGAAGATATGCAGAACTGAGAAGGGATAAACTTTCTGATAATGATTTGAAAGCTGCTGAGAAAATATCAAAAGATTTAATGAATACACTTAAAAAATCAGGTATAGGTGGAATAAGAGATGAAAATGGGATAAAATGTCTCCACACACATCTGGCAGACTATTTAATGGGTTATGATAACCCGGCTGCTGAACTGGTGTGGAAAAAAATAAACTGGCCTAAAAATTGTTCTATATGTAGAGGAAGGATTGAGGATATTGAGAGCGGCAGCCATTGATATTGGAACAAATTCTACCCGACTGCTGATAGCGGAAAAAAATAAGGGTGGAATTAATATTTTAAATAGATCACTTGAAATAACAAGACTGGGAGAAGGTGTTGATAAAAGTTTACTGTTAAATGAAAAAGCAGTTAAAAGAGTATTAAGAGCTTTAAATAATTTTAGAGAAAAACTATTGAAATATAATGTAAAAAATATTAAAATAGTTGGTACGAGTGCATTAAGAGATGTAAAAAATGCTGAAGTACTTTCTGAAAGAATGAAAGAAAAATTTGGTATGGAACTTGAAATTATCAGCGGTGAAAAGGAGGCAGAGCTTAATTATAAAGGAGCTGCTGCAGATCTTGAAAATAAATTTTTGCTGCTTGATATTGGTGGTGGAAGTACAGAATTTATTTGGCCTAAAAAAGATAGGAAATTACAAGATTCTCTTATTTTTAAAAGTTTAGACATTGGCTGTGTTAGAATGACAGAAAGATTTGTTAAAAATCCAGCTCTGATTCTTCCAGACAGGGAAGCTGAATCAATTGCTAAATACACATCTAATCTCTTAAAAGAAAATGAAATTAATATTTCATCAGATTTTTTTATTAGAGGGGTTGGAGGTACTATAACAACACTTGCAGCGATAAAATTAAGTCTGGAAAAATATGATTCTTCACAGATTGAAAGTATCCGCCTAACAACTGATGATCTTTTTTCAATATATTCAAAATTAAAAAATGTTTCACTTAATAAACGAGAAAAAATAACGGGGCTTCAGCCCAAAAGAGCAGATATTATAACTGCTGGAGTTATAATTTTAATTACTGTATTAAAACATCTGGATGTCAATAAAATAAGTGTGAGTGATAGAGATATTTTATATGGTTTAATATTTGAGCAATTAAAGTGAAGTTTAATGCAGGAATAAGAGCTTTAATTATAGAATAAAATATTAAAGCTTTTTCAGGGGGATTTTAATTTGGATATTAAAGAAAAATTTATTTTTTTTGTAAAAAAATATAATTTATTTTCGGCCGGGCAGAAAATTCTGCTTGGAGTTTCTGGTGGCCCGGATTCTCTTGCAATGCTCCATCTTTTTTGTAAATTAAAAGAAGAATGGGATATCAAAATTGCTGTTGCCCACCTAAATCACAGCCTGAGGAAAGAGGCAGACGAGGAAGCTCTTTTTGTCGAAGAAAAAGCAAAGAAATATGGTATTCCTTTTTACATTAAAAAATTAAAAAAAGATGAACTGCAGGAAAACAGCAGTTCTGTAGAAGCAGCGGCACGAAAATACAGACTGGATTTTTTTAAAAAAATCATTAAAAATAATAATTATCATATGCTTTCTCTTGCACATCAAAAAAATGATCAGGTTGAAACAGTGCTTCTCAATTTTTTTAGAGGCACAGGTTTAAGAGGATTATCCGGCATATCTCCTCAGAGCAGAATAAATGGAATTAATATTATCCATCCATTATTAGGAATAAGTCGTAAAGAAATATTGTTTTACTGCCAAAAACAAAATTTGAATCCTAAATTTGATAAAAGCAATGAAGAAAATATCTACAGCCGGAATGTAATAAGAAATCAGATTCTTCCTACAATCAAAGAAAAAATAAATCCTTCTGTTGATGATGTAATCTGCAGAAATTCTGCTCTAATAAAAAAAGAAGATCAGTTTTTGAATAAAATATCAGATGAAATGTATATTAAGTCAATAAAAAAGAAAAATAAAAAAGAAATTGTATTTGATTTGGATGAACTTCTTACAAATGATCAGGTTATAGTTTGGAGAATTATTCGCAGGGCCTATAAAATTTTAAATAATGATCTTGTGGATTTATATTATGATCATGTTGTGGAGGTATATTCTTTAATTAAAGAAAAGAAAACAGGGAAAAGTTTGGATCTACCGTTTGATATTAAAGTTATGATCAGTTACAATAAAGTTATCTTTAGTAAAAATTCAGATAGTAAAAATGCTGGAGATAATAAGTTTGAATTCAAATTAAAAATACCGGGCAAAATTAAATTGAATGAATTACAGAGCATAAAAGCTGAATTTGTAGATAAAGAAGAAGTTGAATTTGGTCAGAATAAAAAAATATGTTTTTGTGATTTTGAAAAAATTAAATCTCCTCTGTATGTTAGAAGTAGAAAAAATGGGGATAAGTTTACTCCTCTTGGTATGGAAGGCAGTAAAAAAATAAAAGATTTTTTTATTGACGAAAAAGTTGAAAAGAGAAATAGAGATCAAATTCCAATTGTAGCTGATAGTGGGGATAATATTGTCTGGATTGCCGGTTTTAGAACTTCAGAAAATGTCCGTATAAATAAAAATACCATTAAAGTTTTAAAGCTGAAGTTAATAAATAAGGAGGAGAAAAATGGAGAAGAATAGTGTTTTTTCTGGTGATATAAGTGAAATAATAATAAGTGAAAAACAGATAAAGCAGCGAATAGAAGAATTAGGAAAAGAAATCTCTGAATCATATAATGAAGACGATGATATAGTAATGCTCTGTATTTTAAGAGGAGCTATTATTTTTATGGCTGATCTGGCAAGAGAAATTAATTTACCTGTTACTTTTGATTTTATGGATGTATCCAGTTATGGGACAGGTACAGAAAGCTCCGGAGTTGTAAGAATAATAAAAGATATGGAAGAAAACATTGAAGGGCGTCATCTTTTGATAGTAGAAGATATTATAGATACAGGTCTCACTTTAAAACATGTTGTAGATATGCTGCAGACAAGAAAGCCTGCAAGTATCAAGGTTGTAACACTATTAGATAAACCGGAAAGAAGAGAACAAAAACAAATTGATGCTGATTATAATGGTTTTGAAATCCCGGATGAATTTGTAGTTGGTTATGGGCTTGATTTTGCTGAAAAATACAGAAATCTTTCATATATAGGTGTTTTGAAAGAAGAAATGTATAATTAAACTCAGCGACATAGTCTAATACAATATTTACAAAGTTTAAATATTGTGGTATAATATCTTACTGTATATGATCTAAGTCGTAGGGGAGGTTATTGAATTTTGAATAAGTTTGTTAAGAATATTGGATTTTACCTACTTTTAATTGCCATATCAATTTTAGTAGCACAATTCTTTATGCAGCAGGATCCAAATACCATAGAGAATTTTACTTATACTAATCTTGTTGATGAAGTTTCTTCTGGTAATATAAATGAAGTAACGATAATTGGTAATGAAGAAGTTAAAGGTAAAATAGACAATAGAGAGTTTAGAGTTCCAGTACCCCCGGAAGCTATTCCAAGCTTAATGCAGGAACTGCGGGCCGGTAATGTCAATATTAAAACAGAACCACAGCCTTCAGCTCCATGGTGGGTTAATATTTTGAGTTATATTCTGCCGATAATTATTTTAATTGTTGCCTGGGTATTCATAATGCAGAGAATGCAGGGCGGCGGGAATAAGATGATGTCATTTGGTAAGAGTAAAGCCAGACTGGATGAAAGTAAAAAGAAGCTCTCTTTTGATGATGTTGCTAATTATGAGGAAGTCAAAGAAGAATTAAAAGAAGTTGTTGAATTTTTGAAAAATCCAAAGAAATTTTCTAATCTTGGAGCTACTGTACCGAAAGGTGTTCTGCTTGTAGGTCCTCCTGGAACAGGTAAAACTTTAATGGCTAAAGCTGTTGCTGGAGAAGCTGGAGTACCATTCTTCTTTATCAGTGGTTCAGATTTTGTTGAAATGTTTGTTGGTGTTGGTGCTTCACGTGTGAGAGATCTTTTCGAAAAAGGCAAAAAGAATTCTCCCTGTATCATTTTTGTTGATGAACTTGATGCAGTTGGTCGTCAGCGTGGTGCTGGACTTGGTGGTGGCCATGATGAAAGAGAGCAGACATTAAATCAGCTCTTAGTTGAAATGGATGGATTTGAACCTAATGAAGGTATTATCCTTATGGCTGCAACAAATAGGCCGGATGTTCTTGATCCAGCTTTATTAAGACCTGGTAGATTTGACCGTCAGGTTATTGTAGATAAACCCGATAGGCTGGGTAGACAGAAAATACTTGAAATTCATGTTAAAGGTAAACCACTTGATGATGATATTGATTTGGAGATCCTTGCTAAAAGAACTCCCGGTTTTACAGGAGCAGATATGGAAAATCTGGCTAATGAAGCTGCGATACTTGCTGCAAGAAGATCTAAAAAAATTATTTCTATGAAAGAGTTTGATGATGCTATAGATAGAGTAATTGCTGGTCCAGCTAAAAAGAGCAGAATTGTATCTGATAAAGAAAAAAATCTTGTTGCCTATCATGAAACAGGGCATGCACTACTTGGTGAACTGCTGGAACATGCTGATAGGACCCATAAAGTATCTATAATTCCACGTGGTAGGGCTGGTGGATTTACAATACCTCTGCCGGAAGATGACCAGAACTTTATGACAAAAGGAGCTCTTTTAGACAGAGTAACAAGTCTTCTTGGAGGAAGAGCTTCTGAAGCTATCTTTCTTGAAGATATAAGTACTGGAGCTCAAAATGATTTGGAGCGTGCCACACAGATAATTAGAGCCATGGTTACTGAATATGGTATGAGCGAAAATATTGGTCCTCTGACACTGGGACAAAAACATGATCAACAGGTGTTTTTGGGCAGAGATATATCCAGACAGAGAAACTATAGTGAAGAAGTTGCTGCAAGAATTGATAAAGAAATTAGTAAAATGGTTGAAGAATGCTACAGTAAAGCTGAGCGAATTTTAGAAGAAAATAGTGATAAAGTAAAAAGAATTGTTGAAGCACTGAAAAAATTTGAAACACTCAACTCCAGTCAGATCAAAAAGCTGATAAAAGGTGAAGAGATTACTGGTGATGCCGAAAAAGATGAAGCAGAAAATGATGACAGTGATAATACAATTAAAGTATTCAAACCAGAACCACAAAATGGTTAAAATATTATATCGAAATTGAAAGATATCAAAAAGTCAGTCCGATTTGGACTGACTTTTTTTGTTGTCTATTTACTATATTTCTTATTTTAGAAATGCTATAATAAAAATCGATATCGAACTTAGAAAATAGGGGTGAAATTGTGGAAAATAAGATTTTGAGAAAATTATTTTTAGCATTTATGAGAATTCATATACTGCATCATGCAGAAAAAGAAGAGTTTTTTGGTCTCTGGATGATTGAAGAACTTAGAAGTCATGGTTATGAAATAAGTTCCGGCACTCTTTATCCTATTCTCCATTCAATGGATAAAGACGGGATATTAAAAAGCAGAGAAAAGACAGTTGAGGGTAAAGTTAGAAAGTATTACAGACTTACAGAAGAAGGAAAAGAAATTCTTAAGGAAGTTGAAAAAAAGACTAAAGAGCTGTCAGATGAAATTTTAAGCAGCAGATAAAAAGGAGGCAGTGATGTTTAAATTACAAAATATAGAATATAAAGACATTTTACAGATAGACAGTGCTGAACTCAAAGAACATGTTACCACTGCAATACTGGGCAGCAGCGGGGGTGGGAAAACTACTTTTTTAAAACTTTTAAATAATATGATTTCAGCAGATAGTGGGACAATTTATTATAAAAATAAGGATATAAATAATTATGATCCTGTTGAGCTGAGACGTGAAGTTGTTATGCTGCCTCAGGATCCAGAAATTTTTAAAGGTACTATTAGAGACAATTTTATTATTACAGAAAAACTTGCTGATAAAAAGCATGCAGAAGATGATATCTATAAAAACATATTAAAACAGGTATCTCTGCCTAAGTCTCTCAAAGACAGAGCTAAAAATCTTTCCGGTGGAGAAAAGCAGAGATTGGCTTTAGCAAGAGTAATGCTTTTAGAACCAGAAGTTTTGCTGCTGGATGAACCATCTTCTTCACTTGATCAGGAAACTGAAGAAAAAATAATTAGTATGGTTGTAAATTATGCCAGTGAAAACTGCAGAACACTTATTATGGTAACACACAGTCAGGATATTGCAGAAAAATATG
>CAZLIW010000069.1:0-8449 GCA_964559325.1 uncultured Halanaerobium sp.
AAATATTATTTCTTTTTCATGCATTCCCAGTGCCTTCATCATACCCAGTTCTTCCATTCTTTCTAATGCCGAGAGTATAACTGTATTAACTACTCCTACTGCTGCAAGTGTTAATATTATTGCCAGTATTACCTGTGTTTCTATATCCTGCATTTCCAGCATAGTAACAAGGCTTTCTGAACTTTTTTTCCAGGAATATGCCTTTATTTTATTTTCGAGCTTTTGATTTAGTTCTTCAGCCGCAGTTATGCCCTGTTCCTGGTTTTGAACTCTAACAGCATAATGAGTTATTTTTTTATCTACATCCAGACTGTTCTGAGCAGTTTTCAAAGGAATAAAAACAGAATTTTCGTTCAATGTTGGGTGAGGTGTATTTAATAATCCTACTATTTCTCCATCTATTGTATTAAATGTTTTATCCTCTGTTCTAATAAGCATTATAGCATAACTTCCCAGTTCAAAATCCATCAATTCTGCCAGCTGTGCACCCATAACTATTTCTTTTGTATCAGGTTCCGGCATTCTGCCTTCTATTATGTGTTCTTCAAGTTCAAATACCTTTTTGTCATTATTTATGTCTATCCCTACCCCGGTGACCGGAAGCTCATCGATACCATTGTTTAAATTAACAGAAAAATTCAACCTTTTTGTATAAGCCTTTAATCCTTCTACATTCTTTATTTTTACTTCAATTTCTTCTGAGGGAGTTATTAAATTTTTTAAAGGCAGTTCTTTCCTGTCTTCCCAGTAGTCATAATTGGCAACCTGCAGATGACCACTTTCCAGGTCGATTATATTTCTAAATGACATATCAGTAAGACCTATCATCAGACCATCTGTCAGTATATATATCAAAATAGCAAAAGCTATAATTAAGGAGGTGATTAAAGTACGCCTTTTATGTCTAAGCAAATTTTTGAGGGCCATGCGAAAAAGAAACACATTAATCCCTCCTCTGATCTTTCGTTATTTTTCCATCTTTTATTTCAACTAATCTTCTGGCATATTCCATTACCTGTGGGTCATGTGTGGAAAATATAAAAGTAGTATTTAATTCCTTATTCATCTTTTTCATAAGTTCAAGTACTTCCAAACTTGTTTTCGAATCCAGGTTGGCTGTTGGTTCATCTGCCAATACCAGTTTGGGTTCTTTAACAAGTGCACGTGCTACGGCCACCCGCTGTTTTTGCCCACCAGACAGCTCATTGGGCATTCTATCTGCCAGCTCTTCCAGCCCAACTTCAGATAATATTTTCATTACCATTTCTTTTCTTTCTTTTTTGTTGTGTTTATCAATTAGGCGCACAGCAAATTCTACATTTTCGAATGCCGATAATACTGGAATTAAATTATAGCTCTGAAAAACAAATCCCAAATTATAGCGGCGAATTTCTGCTAATTCTTTTCTGTCTAACTGATTGATACTGCAGTCATCAAAGTATATTTCTCCTTCAGTAGATTTATCCAGGCATCCAATCATATTTAAAAGAGTTGTTTTACCTGAACCGGAAGGACCAAAAACAGTTGTAAATTCACCTGCTTCAATCTCCATATCAATACCTCTCAGTGCCGGCACTTCAATTTTTCCCTGATGATAGATTTTCTTTAATCCCTTCATCCTGATAAGTGGCATAATATCCCTCCCCTGCAATACCATTTTTTACAATATAAAGCATTTTATCTAAATAAGCCATCATCTTATTTAAATCTTCCAATCCTTCACTGCTGTGTTTTTTAAAATAATAGTCAACAACACTGATGGTCAGCTCTGTCAGCATATATGAGGTAAATTCCAGATCAATTTCTGCATCAACTTCTCCTTTTTCTGCTGCCTTCTGCAGAAGTTCAAGATAAAAATCATTTGTTTTTGGCTTGCTCATATCGTAAATCTCATTTTTTAAAGATTCATTTTCTCCTTTAAGAAGCAGATCACCTATTTGAGAATAGCGGGGATAATTTCTTTTGAATTCAATACCAGCTAGAAATACTTCTTTTAGAATTGAGAAAAAATCAATTTTTTTATATTCTGGTAGTCTTTCTCTAAAAAATTTTAATTTAGTTTCTCCTGCAATATCTATTATATATTTATAGAGGTCTTTTTTATTCTCAAAATACTGATAAAAACTCCCTTTAGCGATATCTGCTTTTTTTATTATTCTATTTATACTTGTTTTTAGATAGGGAAAAGCAGCAAATTCATCAGCTGCTGCATCAATAATTCTCTGCTTTTTTTCTACAGGTAGATTAAGAAACGTTTGTTTGGGCATGTTTTATCACCTTTTCTGCCAAATAATAATGTGACTTTGTAGTCATGTGACTTTGTAGTCATATTATACTCCTGTTATTTGTTGATGTCAACTCGAATTAAGAAAAATTTCATATATTTTGATATTTATATTTTTCATTATAATCATAGGTTAGCCTCAGATCGACCATTAATGCTTTCATTAGTACTCTCCCATTTATGATTTAAATCTAAAATTAAAAATGGAGAAGAGCTTAATGAACCTTCTAAACCATGTTTTGTAAAATTATTTTAAACTCAAAAATACAAAGTGTTGCACTCGGGATTATTTATGATATAATAAAAGAAAAGATCAAAGGGGCTGATAATAATGACTGAAAATAAGAATGTATGTTCTCACTGTTACACTCCTCTGGTTGACGCAATAAACCGAAAAGAATTAAAACAGGGATTCCTGGTATGTAAAGAATGTGGATCAAAGGTAGTTTTTGACGGAAATATTTCTGATCTGCCGGAAGATCTGCAGAAAGAACTTAAGGAACATGGATTAGCATAGCTTATTAAACTTAAAAAAACTCACCTCTGTTAATTTTATCTCTTAACCTACATGAGATTATTAACAGGGTGAGTTTTCTTTTTATAGTTTATATTTTTAAACTGCTTGTTTATTTTTCCTGAACAGATATTTTAAGTTCTGCAGATATATCATTATATATTTTAACATCAATTTTATGCATCCCCAGAGTTTTAATATGATCATCAAGATCTATTTTTCTTTTGTCAATATCATATCCTTTTTCTGCAGCTGCCTCTGCAATATCTTTTGTTGTGACTGAACCAAATAATCTTCCACTTTCTCCGGCTTTAACTTTAACAACAAATTTTTCTGATTCCAGTTTTTCTTTTAACTGTTCAGCCTCATTTCTCCGCTGTTCTTCTTTTTTTTCTTTTCTGTGTTCTTTCTGTTTTAGCTGTTTCATTTTCCCTTCAGTTGCTTCTACTGCAAGACCACGGGGAAAGAGATAATTACGTGCATAACCATCGGCTGCATCAACAACATCACCTTTACTGCCGAGTTTTTTTACATCTTTTTTTAGAATTACTTTCATAAGTTCTACCTCCTATTTCAGTAATTTTAACCAGGTTGATCATTCTGCTTTCTTAAATTAAACCACATATCTATAAATCCCAGCAATATCAATGCCATTGGAATAGGCGGCAGTATAAGCATTACAAATACTGCCATAATTTTGGGCAAAAAAGAATCTGTTTTTGCTGAAATAAAATACATTAAAACAGCAAATCCCTGCAAAAATGCTAAAAAGAATAAATATATATTTAAATTAAAAAAAATAGGATTATTTTTTAGAAAAAGTGAAACAACTACAGCAGCAGAAATTATCCAGCGGGGCATAAACCATTTATTAAATTTTTTATATATTTCAATGTTTAAACCGCGCCTCCGCAAATACCAGGCAGATATATAATAATTAAAAATTCCTGTTATTGTTGAAGAAACTGCCAGCAGAGCCGGAAAGATCATACTTATAAATCCGATCTGTGCATTTACCATCTGTTCTAACGAAGCCTGATCCAAATCACTGCTGAAATTCTGCACTGCATCCTGAACAAAACTCTGCAGATTAATTCCTAAAATCTGATCTGCAACAAACATTATTAATGCCTGTGAAACTATTACAGCAAGCACTGATACAATCAGTGTTTTTTTAGGAGACAACCTTTCCTTAATTGCATTTCCTATAATAAAACCGACCAGTCCAAATCCAATTACTGTCATTAAACCCATTAAAGAGCCAAATAATGATCCATTTATCAATGCTGCCAAAGCAATAACAATTATAACTCTACCCGTTTTTGCCTTCTGAACCAGATAAACTACTGGAACCGGCCACAAAATCATTACTGCCAGACTAAAAATTGGTAAATAGAAATTTACCATTGTTAATAATATTATATAAACAATAGTTTTTATACTATCTTTGTATTCACTGATATTCATCTGCCGTTATCACCTCATCTGACGGCAAAAACTGTCCAATTAATTATGTTGATATAACTAAAGGAGGCGCAATTTAACATTTTGCCTCCTCAATTATTATTTACTCTTTTACATATGGTAGTAAAGCTACTGTTCTTGCTCTTTTGATAGCTTTAGTAATATCTCTCTGATGTTTTGAACAATTACCTGTTATTCTGCGTGGTATAATTTTACCACGATCAGTCAGATATCTATTTAAAGTTCTTAAATCTTTATAATCTATTTTTTTATCACTGCCACAAAAATGACAGGATTTATTATGTCCTCGGGCCATTATTCTACCTCCTTTTTAAAATGGTACATCAAAATCGTCCGGGTCAAATTCATCATCAAAATTTTTGTCAAATTCATTTTGATCGGAATTATTCTGTTTATCTGTTTTATTTTGACTTGGCTGATTTTGATTTCGATTTTCATTGCTGTTGGCATAATCTAGAAAACGCACATTATCTGCTGTAACTTCTGGATTTATATAGGTACGATTATTGTTTTCGCTTTTTCTTATGTGCAGTGAACCATCTACTCCGACCAGTCTTCCTTTTCCCAGATGACGGGCACAGTTTTCAGCCAGTCCGCGCCAGGTTACAATTTTTATAAAATCGACATCTCTTTCTCCCTGACGATTTGTATAACTTCTTTCCACCGCAAGTGTAAAGTTGCAGACTGGAGTTCCATTACTGGTATAGCGAAGTTCAGGATCACGTGTAAGTCTACCGATCAGTACTATTCTGTTTAACAAAGTTGTTCACCACCCCGGTATAATATTTAAGATTCCTGACGGATTACCAGGTAACGAAGTACACCATCCATAATTTTAAATATTCTTTCAAGTTCTTTTACTACATCTGTATTAGCATTAAACTGAAGAATTGTATAATCTCCTGAACGGTAATCTTTAATTTCATAAGCTAATTGCCTCTTACCCCAGGCATCTACACCTGTTACTTCACCATCATGATCAAGAATAACTGATTTAACTCTTTCCAGAATTGCTTCTTTTTCTTCATTTTCTAGATCTGGCTTGAGGACAAAAGTTGTCTCATAAGCTCTTATATTTTCCATAATTTTCACCCCCTCCATGTGGACAAATGGCCCTGCTTCCAGCAGAGCATGGAATTTACCAATCTAAATTATAGCATTAATTTAGACAGGATGCAAATTTTTTTATCGTTATCGGTACCGTTTATCGGTACCGGGTACAAATACTGTTTATGGTACCGGGTACATGTGAAAAAAATCATTTGTACCCGGTACCATTATACATTAAATCTAAAATGACAGACATCTCCGTCTTCAATAATATAATCTTTACCTTCAAGCCTTAGCAATCCTTCTTCTCTAGCTGCGGCTATTGAACCAACTCTTTTTAAATCTGTAAAGCTTACTACTTCTGCCCTTATAAATCCTTTTTCCATATCAGAATGTATTTTCCCGGCAGCTTCTGGTGCAGATGCTCCTTTCTGTACCGTCCAGGCTCTGCATTCCTGTTTGCCGGCAGTCAAAAATGTTATTAAATTCAGCAGTTCATAACTGGCACGTATAACTCTATCCAAACCAGAACTTTTGAGGCCAAGTTCTTCCAGAAATATTTCTTTTTCCCCTTCATCCAGTTCTGCGATATCTGCTTCAATCTTAGCGCTAATTTCTACAACACGGGCTCCATCTTTTACTGCATGTTCTTTAACTTCTTTAACAAGTTCATTACTATCAGTACCTATGTCTTCTTCATTGACGTTAGCCAGATATATAATCGGTTTGGCACTTAAAAGCTGCAGTTCTTTGATGATTCTTTTTCCTGTCTCATTTAATTCTATCTGCCGAATATTTTTCCCCTGTTCAAGGGTATCGGCAATTTTTTTTATAACTCCCAGCTCCTGAAGATATTTTTTATCTCCACTTTTAGCCTGTTTTTCTGTTTTCTCCATTCTTTTTTCGATCACAGTTAAATCTGCCATCATAAGTTCTGTATTTATTATATCAATATCTCTGTCAGGAGATATTTTACCATCAACATGAGTTATATTTTCATCATCAAAACACCTTACTACCTGAGCTATTGCATCGACCTCTCTAATATGGGACAAAAACTTGTTTCCCAGTCCCTCACCTCTGCTTGCACCCTGCACCAGACCCGCAATATCTACAAATTCTATAACTGTTGGTGTGGTTTTCTCCGGTTCATAAAGTTCAGAGAGCCAGTCAAGTCTTTTATCAGGAACCGGAACAATACCAACATTTGGATCTATAGTACAGAATGGATAATTTTCTGCATCTGCTCCTGCTTCAGTTAACGCATTAAACAGAGTGGATTTTCCTACATTAGGCAGGCCAACAATTCCTATTTTCATCTAAAAAATCTTCCTTCCTTCTTTTGTTCATTTATTTCTATAATCATTCATTAATTTATTATTTTCTAGTCCAGTTTTTTCTTAATACTTTTTTCGAACTTATTTCTGGGCAGCATTATAATTCTGCCACATGTCTCACATTTTGCTTTAAAATCCATACCAACTCTTATTATCTCCCATGTGTCTCCACCACAGGGATGTGTTTTTTTGAATTGCACTCTATCTCCAGCTTTATAATCTACTGACATCTCCTATCACTCCTTAAATAACTTTTAAAACATCCAGAGATAAAATAACAGCCCAAATCCAACCAACACCAGCAGCCCTGTAAGACAGCCCGGTTTTTTATAAAAAGGCCTGTCATTTTTAGATCCATAAACAAAGCTTCCGTGTTTCCGTGCTTTTTTTAAATATTTAATTGAATTTTCGTAGTCTCCATCTTCTCGATAAATAACTCCCAAATTATTATAGGCTGGACCATATTCCGGATCAATTTCTACTGCTTTTTCGTATAATTTCTTTGCTCTTGTGTTATTTCCTGCTCCACGGGCCAGACTTCCAAGATTTGTAATTGCCGGCGCAAATTCGCTGTCAATCTCGATAGCTTCATAAAGAAGTTCTTCTGCCTTTTCTGTTCTATCTTCTCTAATAGCTATTACCGCTAATTTATTGTAAGCCGGAGCAAAATCGGGATGTTCTTCAATAATATTCTGAAGTTCTCCTTTTGCTTTTTTATTTCTGCGCTCAAATAATTTGAGTACTTTTTTATATTTTTTGGCCTTATCAGCAGGTAAATTGTCAATATATTCTGCTTCTCTCATATTATCACCTACTCTAATTAGACTTCAGTACTATATTATATCACAAAAATATGCAAAACTGCAAAAAAAGCTCCCTTTAAGATTATTGTGTCTTTAATCTTAAAGGGAGAATTCAAACTAAATTAAACCTTAATTTATCTGTCTAACTTTAGTCAAAACAAATCTGCAGTTTAAGCATAATCTTATACTTATATTCTGAAAACTGGAATCCAATCTCTTCCTGAACATATAAAGAATTTTACCAGCGAAGATTTGGCTCTCTTGCAGCCTTTGTTTCATCTAATTTGCGCACAACTGTTGTGTGTGGTGCATTTTGTACCATTTCTGGATCTTCTTTTATTTCCCGGGAAATTGTAAGCATTGTATCTACAAATCTATTTAATGTCCTTACATTTTCCGTCTCTGTAGGCTCTATCATCATTGCCTCTTTTACAACCAGCGGAAAATATATTGTTGGTGCATACTGGTCATAATCAAGCAGTCTTTTTGCAATATTAAGTGTTGATGCACCTTCTTTTTTCTGTTTACTTCCCGAAAGAACAAATTCGTGCAGGCTATCAGCAGCATAGGGCAGTTCAAACTCATCCTGAAGTTTTACCTTTAAATAATTGGCATTTAAAACAGCATTTTCTGTTGTTTTCTTCAGACCTTTACCACCGACAGTAACAATATAGCTCCATGCCCTCAACATAACTCCATAATTTCCATGATATGCATGAACCTTGCCCAGAGAATCGGGTCTATCATTATCCCAGAAATACTTATCTTTTCCTTTTTTGAGCACAGGTTTGGGCAGATATGGTGCAAGAAAATCTTTAACACCAACTGGGCCAGATCCCGGTCCTCCTCCACCATGCGGAGTGGAAAATGTTTTATGTAAATTAAAGTGGAGAACATCAAAATCCATATCCCCAGGTCTTACATATCCCATTACTGCATTCATGTTAGCTCCATCATAATAAAGCAGGCCGCCATT
>CAZLIW010000070.1:0-8351 GCA_964559325.1 uncultured Halanaerobium sp.
GAGGGAAGGTGTCAGCTGGAGTGATGGTGAGGAATTTACTGCTGATGATGTTATTTTTACCTTTGATCTAATTAAAGATGAGTCAATTCCCACCGGCAGCAGAGATGTTATGATGATTGATGGCGAGTTTCCTCAGTACAGAAAGATAGATAATTATACGGTAGAATTTAAACTTCCAGAACCATTTGCACCTTTTATAAATAATATGCTGGCCCCTATTCTGCCCAAACACAATCTATATGACAGCTGGCAGCAGGGGAAATTTAACAGCAGCTGGGGTATAAACACAGATCCAGCAAAAATTATCGGTACAGGACCATATAAAATGGTGGATTACAAAAATGGAGAAAGAATTGTTATGCAGGCCAATGAACACTATTGGCGTCGTGATCCGGAAGGTAAGGCTCTACCCTATATTAAAAACTGGGTTAGAGTAATTACCGGCAGCCAGGAAACAGAATCTCTGCTTTTTGAAAAAGGTGAAACACATATACTGGGAGTTAGAGGAATCGATTATAAACGGTTTAAGGAAAAATCTGATGTGGAAAATTTTAAGCTAATTGATGGAGGACCGACCTTCAGCACCAATTTTCTGGTTTTTAATCTAAATCCACGCAATCCAAAACTTGAAGAAAAGCCGTGGAAATTGGATTGGTTCAGCAGTATCCACTTCAGACGGGCAGTAGCCTACTCATTTGATAAAGATACAATGATAGATCAGGCACTTGCCGGTCAGGGAAGCAAACAGTGGAGTCCTGTCAGTACACCCAATAAAATATATCTTAATGAAGATGTAAACAAATATCTATATGATCCGGAAAAAGCACGAGAGGAGTTAAAAAAAGGCGGCTTCAGCTGGAATGATGCCGGAGAGCTGACAGATAAAAATGGACATAGAGTTGAATTTAATATCCTCACAAATGCAGGAAATGATGTTAGGGAAGCACTGATGAATATTATTTCCTCTGAATTGAGAAATCTGGGTATGAAGATTAATGCCACACCGGTAGATTTTAACAGAATGACTTCTATGCTGATGAGTGAATGGGATTTTGATACTATCCTTATCGGATTAACAGGTGGAGTTGAACCACACAGCGGTTCCAATGTCTGGCCTTCTCATGGACATCTGCATATGTGGAATCCACGTCAGGAAAAACCGGCCACTGATTGGGAGGCGCGCATAGATGAACTTTTTGTTAAAGCAGCTCAGGCACATGAAATAGAAAAAAGAGCTGAATACTATGGAGAGTTTCAGAAGATAATTGCTGAAAAGCTGCCGGTTATCTATACTGTAGTCCCTAATGCAATTTATGCTGTTAGAAACAGCCTCAAAAATACAGAAGTAACTGCATATGGTGGTGTAACATGGAATATTTACGAGCTATATCTGGAGCAGTGATTAAAGTTAGAATCTCTCTGCAGATGGGGCTGCCGCGGGGGAGGATAAAAAAATGAGAAACTATATTTTAAGAAGAGTTATTATTACAATCCCTCTACTTTTTGTGATTTCCATTATGTCATTTTTTATTATGCAGCTGTCTCCAGGCAGCTATCTGGACCAGATAAAAATGAATCCTGACATCTCTCCTGAGCTGATAGAGACGATGGAAAAAGATTTTGGCCTTGATAAAAGTGTACCAGTACAGTATCTATACTGGTTAAAAGAACTTCTGCAGGGTAATCTGGGGGAATCTTTTACCTACAGAATTCCTGTGGCAGAGATTATAGGCAGCAGACTGCTTAATACATTTATTCTTTCTGCTGCTGCGATGATTATCGCCTGGGGGATTTCTATCCCGGTGGGTATTTACTCTGCAACACACCGCTACAGTATGCTGGATAATATATTTACCACCTTTTCTTTTATCGGTCTATCGATTCCCAATTTCTTTTTTGCACTGCTGCTGCTGTTTCTAATAGTCAGGCTTAATATTCCCCTTCCTATCAGCGGTATGACCAGCATTATGTATGATTACATGTCACCGGTTGAAAAAATTATTGATATTGCCAAACATTTAATTGTACCGGCGGCTGTACTGGGTACTGCAAGTACTGCTTCTTTGATGCGCCAGATGAGAGGACAGATGCTGGATGTGATAAACCAGGATTATATCCGCACAGCAAGATCCAAAGGTTTAAAAGAAAGAAAAGTCATCTATAAACATGCGCTCAAAAATGCTCTTAACCCTATGATAACTATTTTTGGTTTTCAGCTCAGCTCACTTTTTAGTGGAGCAGCACTAACTGAAATTGTTACCGGCTGGCCCGGTCTGGGAAATATGATGCTGACAGCGGTCAGGTCTAAAGACCTCTATCTTGCTATGGCTGGAATGATGATGGGAAGTCTGATGCTTATTATAGGAAATCTTGCTGCAGATATAATGCTTGCATTAAATGATCCGCGCATCAGTTATGACTGATTATATTATGTTAAAAAATGAGGTGAGCAGTAATGTCGACAAAAAAAATTAAAAAAGTGGATAAAGATTTTAAAAATATTTCACCCTGGAAGAAAAATTTCCAGGGGTTTTTAAAAAATAAATTTGCTCTGACAGCAGCTGTAATTATAATATTACTGTATGTTTTGAGCATTTTTGCGCCTTTTTTTGCTCCTTATGAAAGTACAGAGGTATTTAAAAAACATTTTTATCATCCACCAACTAAAATACATTTTACAGATGAAGACGGCCTTTCTGCTCCATATGTATATAAAACTGAAGCTACAGGCTGGGGTGAATACAAAGTTAATCAAAACCAGAAATATTATCTTAATTTTTTCAGCAGAGGTAGTGAATACAGTCTTTTGGGACTTTTTCGTTCAGATATACACCTGTTTCAGGTTGAAGATGATATACCTATTTTTCTGCTGGGAAGTGACAGCTTTGGCAGGGATATTTTTACCCGCATTCTCTTTGGCGGCAGGGTCTCTCTATTTATAGGTTTTGTGGCAATTATTATCACCACCATAATTGGTGTAATTGTGGGCAGTATTTCAGGTTATTATGGAGGCTGGATAGATAATCTGATTATGAGAGCGGTAGAAGTTATTATGTCAGTGCCGAGCTTTTATTTGCTGCTGGCCCTGGCTGCCGTTCTCCCACTTGATATATCCTCCTCCTTCAGATTTTTTCTTATCGTCTCTATCCTGGCTTTTCAGGGCTGGGCAGGTATGGCAAGGGTTATAAGGGGGATGGTTCTTTCAGTTAAAGAAGAAGATTATGTTGCTGCAGCAAGAGCACTGGGTTCAGGTGACAGGAGAATCATATTTAAACACATCCTCCCCTATACAACAACATATATTATAATCAGATCTACTGTTGCAATTCCAGGTTATATTATTATGGAAAGCGGACTCAGCTTTATTGGGCTTGGAATTCAGGAACCATCTGCCAGCTGGGGCAATATGCTCTCAGCCGCTCAGAATGTCAGTAAAATAAGCAGCTTCCCCTGGCTTCTTCTACCCGGTTTTTTTATCTTCATTACAGTATTAAGCTATAATATCCTGGGAGATGGCCTGAGGGATGCCCTGGATCCAAAGTAATGTCTATGGTACCGGGTACAAAATGGCCAAATAGTACCGGGTTCAAGTGAAATTAATCTCATGTACCGGGTACAAATGGGTCTTTTTGTACCCGGTACATATCATCAATCAGCTGATAAACTCAATAAATTTGTCTGCTAATTCCGGATCAAACTGTGAGCCAGCACATCTTCTAATCTCAGCAAGTGCTTCTTCTTTACTGTGCTTGCGCGAATAAATATCAGCTGCTGTCATAATTTCGAACGTTTCTACAACCGCAATTATTCTGGCAATGAGCGGTATTTCTCTTCCTTTTAATCCCTGTGGATAGCCTCTTCCATCCCACCTTTCATGATGTGCTAAAACATCATCTGCTATATCTATAGTGTGATTGAAATAATTCAGTATTCTGTAGCCTGTAGAAACATGCAGCTTCATATCTTCGTATTCCTTATCGGTTAAAGATTCTTTTTTATTCAGTATAACGGGATCTACAGCAACTTTACCTATATCATGAAAATAAGAAGCATTTTTTATTTTTTTCAAAACTGATTTATCAAACTTGAGTTTTTCTGCAAATTTTACCGACAGATTATATACATTTTCTGCATGAGTTTTTTCTCTGGCACATTTATTGTGCAGAATATCAAGAATATTATCTATATGTGTCTGATCATTGCTGGTCCGGCTTACAGTTTTGCTGGAATACATGGCTGATTCTGCTTTATTTAGATAATCAATTATCTCTCCTGCTTTCTCTTTCTGTGTCCCGACACCCATTGATATACCTGCAGCAAGTGCAAGAGGTTTTTTAGATTCAAAACACTCCTTTATTCGCTCTTTAACAGCTTCAGCATCTTCTTCCCCGGTATCAGGAAGTAAAACGACAAATTCATCTCCTCCCCATCGAGCAATTATATCATCCTTACGGCAGGCTTCTTTAAAAGCATCTGCTGCCTGCTGAATAAGTTTATCTCCAGCATTATGACCAAAAATATCATTTGTCAGCTTAAGGCCATCCAGATCACCTATAATTATCGACACAGGAAGATTCCTTTCCACATTCAGCCTATTCAGTTCTTCTTCAAAAAACCGCCTGTTGTATAATCCTGTCATCGGATCGTGATAACTTAAATACTCTATCTTCTCCTGATGTTTTTTATCAGTAGTGGCATCTCTAAAAACAATAACCACTCCATAAAGATCGCCATTTGCATCAAAAATAGGAGCAGCAGAATCATCCAGAAAATATTTTTCCCCATTTTTTGATATCAGTACAGCATTATCTTCAAGTTTTTCCACTTCTCCACTTGCAAATACTGCTTCAACAGGATCTGTCAGTTCTTTATCGTTATTCAGGTGAATAAGATTTAAAATATCTCTATAATCTCTGCCTTCAGCTTCTTTAAAATGCCAGCCTGTCAGCCGTTCAGCTGCTTTATTTATCATTTCTATTTTGCGGTCATTATTAACCAGAATTACACCATCACCTATAGAAAGAAGTGTGCGGAAATATTTATTTTTTTCTACTTTCAATTCTTTCTTTATCTTATATTCTTCTGTTATATCTTTAATATATGCACCTACTCCATAATCCCCACTGATTAGCTCAACTGGAAATTTGGTGGTTTTATAAATGCTGCCCTTCCACCTGACCACCTCTTCATTTAATTTTCCAGTTTCCACTATTTTTAAATCTGTACCGCGGCGGATATCTGCAAAAGATTTACCTGTCAGCTCATAATCATCCAGACCAATAATTTCCTCTTTAGAGCGGTTATAAAAATCTGCTGCTGCTTTATTTACAAAAATATATTTCAATTCTTCATCTTTTAAATATATCAGGCTGTCATCTGCATCAATAAATGTCTGCCTGAGTTTATCAAAATTTTCCAGAGCTCTATTTTTATTTTTTAAATCCCTGTAATTTTTGAACAGAATAAAAGTAAATATTGATAAAAGTAAAATTATTAAAAATAGAGAAATATAAAAATAGCTCCTATTTCTCGCATTTCTAGCCGCCAACTCAACCTGAGGAGTGATATCGTGAATAATGGAAAAAAGCAAATTTTCCCCATCACGCCTATATGGATATGAGTAAACCTCAACAGTCCTTACTTCTCCTCCGGCAAGCTGATGCTTAAATTCAAAATAATTTCTCTCTTCAGATGCTGCTGCACGCATCTCAGCTGCAGTTTCTTCATCAGTCAGTAAATTTATATCAGAAATATTCTTCCCGATTAATTCCTGTTCAGTATATCCATAAAATTCCTGTGCTGTCTTATTGGCATAGATTATTTTTCCACTTTCCTGATTAATGAAAAGCATAATAGAGCCGTGAGAATTAAAAATATCTGCAATATCATCAAATGTATCTGCTTCTACAGAAAGGGAAACTACTGTTATAAAAAACATTAAAATAATAGCATAAATTATGATATTTTTTTTCATAATTTTCTCCTTTCTGTAAATAATCCAAGACTGATTTTTAAATCCACTCCAGCAAATTAAATAAAAAAGTTTTCCTTTAAATTTGACGCTCCACAGGACAAGCCCATCTGTTTTTCTGCCGATAAATTACATAACAAATAATTTACTATAATATATTTTTTATCAGATAAATTATTTTTTATCAGATAAACTATTTGGCTGAAAATTCCCTGCCCATTTTCGATAAATATTGATTTTTAAAAACTAACCTAAAATAACATATGTTTATAAATATTTTAGCATTTTTATCTAAAAACTACAAATTAATCTTTTAAAACGCAATTTTCGACATCAAATGATTTTTATCAAAGTACTTGACACACAAATAACATATATGCTAAAATGTAATTAACTTGAGTGATTTACTATTAATTAAGGAGGATATATTATGTCTATAAAGAAATTAATTTTAATAACTGCAGTTTTTGCTCTTCTTATCACCCCGTCCACTGCTGCACAGGATGCAGTTTCTTCTGCTTCAGTAGTTGTTGATGATGAATCTCTGATAAATGCAATGAGTGCTGAAGGAAGCTGGATTGTTATATTTACTGAAGATTATAATACTGACAAAGAATTAGTACTGGAAGGTGAGTTTACAAACCGTGGTGAGGTTGCCCGAAAATTAGCACTTTATGATCAGGATGCCCAGCGCAATATTACAGATAGATATACACTGGAGACACCAAAATTGACAGTTAGAAGCAAAAATACTTCTGTAAAAGGTGGAACTATTGCTGGTGATGTATATGTTGAAGCTGAAGGATTTGAATTAGATGATGCCACGATTGATGGAAATCTTTACTTTGCAAATTCTAAAGCAGAATCATCATTTGTAAATAATGGAACTATTAATGGAGAAATTAAGCTGACAGAGTAATTTTTTAAAGACAAAAAATCAAACAGCAGTTTATCTAAATATACTGTAATCTCTACTGCTTTTATTTGAAAATGCCAAGAAAACTCCATCCAAGTTATGCATTAGGTGAAGATAAATTGGCTATTTAAATTGAAACTGATATTATATATCTTAACCATTTGTAAAAAATCCAAGTATCAAAACAGGGTAAATCCCCTACAGATTAAAAAGCTCTGTAGGGATTTTTTTCTATCTGAATTACTTTTGGCGGCCGGTTTAATTTTCTGCATTAATAGCTGCATTATTCTATATCATTAAAATGCAGCTACAGATTTCTATTTTTTATCTCTATCCACTTGACAAATCGGTACTTTTATACTATAATGATTTGTTGTGTCAGGCAATGGCTATAAGGAGGAGTTTTATATGTCTCAAAAAGAAGTTACAAGTAAAAATAACGAAGATAATGAAGATAATGAAGATAAGGAACTTGATCTTTCTATCCCTGCTGGTGCAGGAATTGATGACTCTGTAAGAGTATATTTGAAGCAGATGGGAAAAGTTGACCTGCTGACAAAAGAAGAAGAAGTGGCAATTGCAAAACGCATCGAAAAAGGTGAAGAAAAAGCAAAACAGGAATTAACAGAGGCTAATTTGAGACTTGTTGTCAGTATTGCCAAGAAATATATTGGTCAGGGCATGTCTTTTCTGGATTTAATTCAGGAAGGCAATAAAGGTTTAATGAAAGCTGTTAACAAATTTGATTATACAAAAGGATATAAATTCAGCACCTATGCAACATGGTGGATTAGACAGTCTATAACAAGAGCACTTGCTGATCAGGCAAGAACTATAAGAATCCCTGTTCATATGGTAGAAACTATGAACAAATTGAGAAGAGTAGAAAAAAGACTGCAGAAAGAACTGGAAAGAGAACCTAATCTTGAGGAAATTGGCAAAGAAATGAATATGGAACCGGACAAAGTTATGGAAGTAAAAAAACTGGCCATGAATCAGCAGCCGGCTTCTTTAGATACCCCTATTGGTGAAGAAAACGACAGTCAGCTGAAAGATTTTATAGAAGATCAGGAAGCACCAGCACCAGATATATTAGCTTCTTCTGAACTGTTAAAAGATCAGCTGGACGATGTACTGAGCACTTTAACTGACAGAGAAAAAAGGATTATAGAACTCCGTTTTGGACTGGAAGATGGCCGTCAGCGCACATTAGAAGAGGTTGGCACAGAATTTGGTGTAACAAGAGAAAGAATCAGACAGATTCAGGCTAAAGCCCTAAGAAAGCTGAGACATCCCACCAGAAGTAAAAAGCTGAGAGGTTATTTGTAAAATAATTTTTTTAATATAATATAATTTATATTTTGTTTAAAATATTAATTATTAATATGTAGTTAAGAGATAGTTTATTTAAACTATCTCTTTTTTTTACCGACTTTTTAAAGCTTTATATTTAAAATTAGTTAT
>CAZLIW010000071.1:0-8305 GCA_964559325.1 uncultured Halanaerobium sp.
AAATATGTTTTGAAATTGAAAGTACACTACCTAAAGCACCTTTCATTGTCAGTATATTTCCATCGGCAAATTTTCTTACAGAACTCATTCTTTTTCTTTCAGAATCAAAACTGAACTCATGCAGCTCAGGATTTTCTTCATCTTCTTTAGGTGACCTTGTTCCAAGTTTTGTAGAAAGTGTTATTAAAGCTGCTTCGGTGGGATCACCAATTGGATACCAGCCTGAATGTTCATCATCAGGTTCATGAATTTCTGCATTTGATGCCATAGTAGCTGCATCGAACATTATCTCCAGTTCGTCTATTTCTTTCTCACTAAGTGGATCACCTTCCGGACTTAAAATATCTCCTTCCGGCTCATATCCCAAACCTGTAATTTCATATTCGTGTCCATCAAACCAGACTTTTTTGACAGTCATTTCATTTTTAGTTAATGTTCCAGTCTTATCAGTACAAATCACATTGGTAGAACCAAGTGTTTCTACAGAAGAAAGCTTTTTTACCACAGCATTCTGTTTTGCCAGCCTGTCAACCCCCTGAGAAAGTGCTACCGTAATTTGCATCGGCAGTGCCTGTGGTACAACAGCCACAGCAATACCAAGACCATAAATAAGTGCAAAGTTTAATCCCAGCCCCTGATAAATACTGATACCAAAAAGGACAAAACCTACTATCACAGCAAAAACAGCTATTCTATTGGCCACAACCTGCAGCTCATTCTGAAGTGGAGATCTGGACTTTTCTTCCGACTGAGTCATAGATGCTATTTTACCCATTTCTGTGTCCATTCCAGTTGCTGTAACAACTCCTTTAGCAGATCCAGAAGCAACATTTGTTCCAAGATAGGCCATATTATCCCGGTCGGCAAGTGATCTTTCCTCATTTATCACATTGGAGTTTTTCTCCTGAGGCATAGACTCTCCGGTAAGAGAAACATCATTTGTCCGCAGATTAAATGATTCTACAATTCTTAAATCAGCAGGAACTTTATCTCCTTCTTCCAGGCTTACTATATCACCTGGCACCAATTTTTTCTGCGAAATTTCTCTTATTTTTCCATCTCTAATAACTTTAGATGGTGATTGAACCAATTTATTAAGTGAATCCATGATTTTCTCTGCTTTATATTCCTGAAAAAAACCAATCACTGCATTGATAACAGCAATTGCTATCATTACAGTACCGTCTCTATAACTCTTAATCATAAAAGACATGGCTGAAGCAGCTAAAAGCAGTATCACAAGTACATCTTTAAATTGCATAAAAAATATTGCTGCTAAAGATTTTTGCTTACCTGCCTTTAATTCATTTTCTAAATATTTTTCAATTCTTTTTTGAGCTTCTCCTTCAGTTAACCCATCTTTTGATGTATTTAATTCATCAAATAATTCCTTGGCTTTTTTAGCATAATAGTTAATCTCTTCCATATTACCACCTCTCTGTTTATTTTATACCTGAAAGTAATTATCAGTTTTATCACTATTTCCGGTTTCTTTAGCCAGTTTATATATTTTGTGGTTCAAAAACTTTTTGTCTTCATTTTCCAGTACTTTTATATCAAAACCACCTAAAATATAGTGGCTGAAATCCCAGACCTGTTTTTTAATCTCTTTAGGACTTCCTTCAGCAATTATTAAAAGAGCATCCAATAGGGAACCTGCAACAGAAACATCCTGGTTCCCGTAGTGCCGAAGCTGATAAAAAGTTTTATATAAAAGATCCCAGAAAGAAATATCCTCCAATATAAAACATAATTCGTCTTTATCATTATAATAATAGGTATTCTCTATATTGGCCACTGCAATTCTGGATAATACCCAGCCCAGCTGATTTATGCAGAAGACAGCAGTATTTGGATCATTTATCCCCGGGGAAATCGCCCGAAGTGCAACTTCTGTCAGTTTAAGCAGTCCAAATTCAATATCATTTTTTTTGCTTCTTTCATTATCTATTACCAGATGATCAAGTATTTTTTTATCGATAACTTCCATTTCTTCTTTCATATCTTCTTCAGGATTCAGCTGCCAGACAGAAAATATAATTGTATTTTCTGTAACATAATCTCCAATCATCTTTTCGGCTCTAATTATTAAATCAAGTTCATCAGCCAGGTTTGTAAGCTGAATATCATAAATATACTGTATATAACCACTTCTATTTGCATTAAAAGTCATAGCATCTTTTTCTGTGATTTCCTTAAGATTGGAAGGTGGTGTATTCCTTATTTTATCATCACTATTATTTCTCTCTTCAATTTTATCAACTATATCTATTATTTCCTGTTTGAGATTTTCTATTAATAAATTTACCTGTACCGAATTAGCAGCATGATGTATAAAATAAACAAAGTAGGCCAGACAGACAATAGCAACTATAACTGCAATTAATGCCGAAAAAATTGTGGCCTCCTGAGCTCCCTGCAGATTATCATTTAAAAATAAAAGAGTTAAAATAGAATAAATAAAACCACCGATAAAAACTCCCAGTACTTTTAATGTAACTTTGTTTTTCAAAAAATCCTGCATAGTTCTGGGGGAAAACTGTGAAGAATACATGGTCAAAACAACCATAATTGTAGAAAAAGATACTGTAATCATAGCAAACAGTGAACCGGCAAGTGTTGATAAAATCGTTTTAGCCAGATCATAAGAAGTAAAAAAATATCCCGGCAGATAATTCATAATAGCACTGTTGAAATAGTGATCAATAATAATAACAAATAGTGATAAAAATGCAGCTGACACAGCATAAATGCTGGGAATAAAATATATTTTGTTCTGTATATTGTGCAAAAATTTTAGTTTCATTATTTATTAACCACCTTAAAATGATCAGCCTGTATAAAAATCAAAGTAAAACAAATTAAATGATTATTGTTATGTATAAAATTCAACAAAGTTGCTTTATTTCCTTTATTTGTCGGAGTAATTCAGCAATTTTTTTATACATGATATACAGTCGACAGATTTTAATTTTTATTTAATCTTTTAAATTAATTTTAAAAATATCGTCAGAATCTTTTAATATATTTACTTATTCTGTTATAATAGATATTAGGCAGATAAAATACAAAATTTTTTTATTAAAACTTTTAGGAAAGGAGAATACTATGTATTCAAAAAAAAGTATTGATGAATTTCTGAATGACTTAAGTTCAAAGAATTCTATTCCTGGAGGTGGAAGCGCAGCTGCTCTTTCTGGAGCACTAAATGCTGCTGTAGTAAGCTTTATTTCCAACCTAACAATTGGTAAAGAAAAATATGCAGATGTAGAAGGTAAAGCAAAAGAAATACTGGAAAAGTCTTCTGCTCTGCAGAAAGAAATGCTGGAAATGATAGATAAAGACAGTGAAATACTGTCAGATATTTTGGATGGATACAAATCCGGTAATCAAGAAAAAGTAAAAGAAATATGTAGGGATGCAGTAGGATTTTCTATGGATATGACCAGAAAAGCAGTTGAATTAATGAACCTTACACTTTCAATTAGCAAAATAGGTAATAGAATGCTCAAAAGTGATTTTGAAGTAGCAGCTTACATAGGAGATGCTGCAGTTAACAGTGCGATAGCCAATGTTAAAATAAATCTAGGCAGTGTTGATGATAAAGAATTTGTAAATGAAGTTAAAGAAGAATATACAATGCTGAGCAAAAAAAGTGATAAACTTAAAAAAGAGATCATTGATTTAGCAAATTAATCAAATAGAGGTGAATATATAAATGAAAGTTTTGAAAGGAAAGCCAGTAGCGAAAAAAATTGAAAGTTGGTGTATTGAAGAAGTAAAAAGACTTAAAGAAGAAAAAAATGCCGTGCCCCATCTGCGTGTTCTTCAATATGGTGATGATGCAGCCAGCAAAGCTTATGTTGGCAGAATAGAAAAAAACTGTAAAAAAGTTGGAATAAAATTTGAATACAAAGTATTTACTGATGATGAACAGGCATTTGTGAATTCCTTAAAAGAGGCAAATGAAAGTGATGAAATTACATCAATAATGGTTCAGCAACCTTTACCTGATTCACTTAAAGACACACTGGAAATGATTAATCCTAAAAAAGATATCGAAGGTATTACTTCTGCTTCACTTGGAAAATTGTTTGTTGGCCTGGATACTTTAGTTCCATGTACTGCTGAAGCATGTATGGAAATTATAGATTTTTATGATATTCCTCTCAAAGGCGAAAGAGCTGTTGTTGTAGGAAGAAGCAATATTGTCGGAAAACCTGTATCTATTCTTCTTCAGCAGAGACATGCAACAGTCACTATGTGCCACTCCCGCACCAGAGATTTAAACTGGGAATTAGAACATGCAGATATAGTTATTGCAGCAGTTGGAAGACCAGAAATGATAACCGGTGATATGCTGGGTGAAGATACAACTGTTATTGATGTAGGTACAAATTTTGTGGATGGTAAACTTCTTGGAGATGTTGACTACGAATCTGCCAGTAAAAAAGCTGAAATGATAACACCTGTTCCTGGTGGAGTTGGTACTGTAACAAATCAAGTTTTAATTAGAAATATTGTAAAATCATTTAAAAACCTGTATGAATAAAATATTTTGAAGAGTTTATCTTAACTTACTTAATAAATTATTAAGCCTGGATGATAATCATCCAGGCTTTTTAAGTTCAGTTTGCCGGGGAAAGCAAACTTTGAACATGGAAGCAATCAAATCGCTATTTTTAGCTATTTCCCAATAATTTTTCGGCATTTCTATATAATATTTTTTCCCTGGTTTCAATATTTATATTGAGTTCATTTAAGATAGCAATTATTATACCTGGATCTCCATAAGGGTAATCTGAGCCAAATATAATCCGTTCACTACCAAAATCCTGCAGAGCTTTTGTAATTAACCTTCCTTTTGCTACTTCAGATATTTCAAGATAAACATTCTCATATTCTGCCAGAATATCTATTACATCAGCTGAATATAAATGTATAGCACATATTTTAAGTTCAGGAAATCTTTCAGCAAGATTGGCTATTCTTATTGGACTGGCAGTAAAATGATTTATTCTATCTGCATGAATTTGAATTGGTACATCTAAAGCTAGAGCCAACTCATATAATAAATTAAATTTAGGATTATCCGGTGCAAATATTTCAACAGCAGGATTTAATTTGATACCAGAAAAATTAAGCTCTTCAATACAATACCTTATTTCTTTAAATAACCAGCTATCTTCAACTCGGCTTTCAGGTATTTTATTTAATATTTTTTCCCAATTTGATGGAATAAATTCTTCATCATTTATATCAATTATTAATCTGGGATCAACTCTGCAAAATCCACCAATATGTTCCGGATATTTTTTCATCATTTTCCCAATATATCTGTTCACCTGAGAAAATTGTTTTCCAACAACCGGATTTGCACAGGTATATGCTTTATTAATATTGCTTTTATTCATAACATCTATTAATTCTTCAGCAGATGTATTATAATCTTCCGTTTCTACCCAGGGAGTAGAAATTCCCAGATGAGTATGAAAATCTATTATCTTCATTTTATATCTTTTCTTAGCCATCCAATAAGCTGAGCCCAGAACTTACCATAATTCTCCCATTTTACAAATTCTGGCGACCCCCAGTGAGGTGCACAGTCAGATGCAAAAGCAGCAGTCCGGCCATTTCCATATTCTCCAACAACTACCATTGGATCTCCATTATATTCAACCAGTACTTCTCCATTTTCATCAGCAGCAAATTTATTATAGCCTAAAAGCATTGGCCATTTTTCTTCAATACCATCTAAAACGATATGTTTCTTAACTGCTTCTGGATACATTCCTTCTGGCACTTCTACCCTATCATCAGTAGCCATCATAACTACAGGGAGAATTTCTTCAATAGGTGAATCTTTATATTTTGATTTAGCATCTATTCCCTGGAAAGACATATATCCTCCCACCATCAGAAAACTTCCACCTTCTTTCACATATTCTCTAATAAGCTTTAATCTATTCGGAGTAGGAATTGATTTTTCGAAAGTATCGGGATGTAAAAGCAGTGTATTGGAACCAATATCACTTAAAATCACTGTGTCATACTGGCTTATTTCTTCCATCTCTGTTGGAAATTTCGAAGCTGCATGCTGATTTGGAATAAAGTCGACTTCATAACCAGCATCTTCCAGAGCTTCTATCAGCCATTTAGCACCTTCTTCATATTTACTTGTAAAAAATGTATCAAATCCTTTGATATGAATAGAAAATGTTTCCCAGCTTTCACCGGCCAATAAAATTTTCTTCATAATTATTTTTCCTCCTTTATGTTCTCTAAAAATTTCTTTATCTCTTCTCTATCAGGAATGGAAGTTTGAGCTCCCATTTTTGTTGTAGAAAGTGCAGCACCTGCATTTGCCCATTCAGCTGCCTGTCGTAGATTTGAACCGTCATAAACAGCAGCAAATGTTCCTGTGAAACAATCTCCTGCTGCAGTCGTATCAACAGCATTTACTTTTAAGCCTGGAACAGTAAAACTTTCTTTTTCGGTTTTTATATAAAGACCTTTACTTCCAAGAGTTAAAATTACAATTTTAACTCCTCTCTCAAGAAAATAGTCTGCTGCTTTATTCATGCTTTTTTCGTCTTCAATCTTTATTCCAGTCAGCTGTTCTGCTTCAGTGGTATTTGGTGTTATTATATCTATTTTTTTATAAATTTCCTCAGGCAGTTTAAATACAGGAGCCGGATCAAGCACAACCATTATGCTCTTTTCTGCAGCAGTATCAACTGCTTTAAGAACGGTTTTTTCTGGAATTTCAAGCTGCAGGAGCATTATATCAAATTTGTTTAAATCATCACTTTTTTGATTTATATCTTCAGCAGATAACCTGCTGTTTGCTCCTGGTATTACAATTATTGAGTTATTTCCTTTATCATCAACACTTATAACTGCTGTTCCTGTATCTGCATCTGCATCTTCTATCAAAAATTCCAGCTCTATATCAATTTTTTTTAAATTTTCCTTTAAATATTTGCCATAGCTGTCTCTGCCAATTTTACCAAACATCCAGGTTTTCCCACCTGCTCTGCTGGCACTTACTGCCTGGTTTGCACCTTTTCCACCGGGAATTTCATCAAGTTTAGTTCCCAGAATTGTTTCACCGATTTCAGGGATGCGGGGAGCTGATGCAACCAGGTCCATATTAAGGCTTCCAACTACTATTATATTGTTAATTTTACTCACCCCCTATTGTTCCACACCAATCTATAATAAATCCTGCATATGTTAAAATACTTTCTATATATTCATCAATCGGAATTGTTTCATCTATACTGTGTGCTTTTTCGGGATCTCCAGGGCCAAAGACGACAGTTGGTGTATCTGCCAGATTTGCAAGCAGTCTTGCATCATTTCCAGCTGGAGAAGCAGTAAGTTCTTTACTGCCTGATATATTAGATCTAAATGTTTTTACAAGATCATGATCAGAATCTATTTCAAATGGTCCACCTTCCTGATATACTTCAATTTCAAGAGGATTTTCTCTTAACCATGGATCACCCTTTACAGCATTATCCAGTGTGGTCAGAACATCTTCGGCAATTTTTTCTTTGTCCAGTCCTGGATAATAATGCAGACAAAGTTTAAATTCACACTCAGAAGGAACTGTGGAACCTGCACTTCCACCTTTAATGACACCTATGTTAAGAGTTGGAGGCGGCATTAGAGGATGTTTATATTTCATCAGCCAGTTATGTTCGAGCTCATTTAATTCTTCAATAAGTTTAATAGCCTTTTCTATTGCATTTACCCCTTCCCACTTTCTGGAAGAGTGAAGTGCTTTACCAAAAACTTTTACACGATAAAAAATAAAGCCCATATGTCCAACCTGAAGAAGATTACTTGTTGGTTCACAGACAACTGCACCATCTGCTTTTATACCTTCCTGTACAAATGCAAGAGTACCATTTCCCCCACCTTCTTCATCTATAACACTTTCAAAAAGAACATCTCCTTTAAGTTCTATACCGGCTTTTTTTATTAGGTCAAGTGCCAGCAGACTGGCAGCAAGACCACCTTTCATATCACAGCCGCCGAGTCCATATATTTCTCCATCGATTTCTTTAGCTGAAAAGGGATCATGCTTCCAGCGTTCTTTTTCTCCATAAGGCATCGTATCAATATGTCCATTTAAGATAAGTGATCTTCCTTCACCACTGCCAGAAAATCTTCCGAGAAGATTGGGCCTGTCTTCATAATTATGACCCGGATTACCCTCTCCATACTTTTCTATAGCATCTCTAATTACTTCATCTTTCACCTCATAAAACTCTGCTCTGCCACCAATTTCCTCTAT
>CAZLIW010000072.1:0-8295 GCA_964559325.1 uncultured Halanaerobium sp.
ATACCAACCGTCTTTTTAGGACCTTTACGTGTGCGAGCATTTGTTCTGGTTCTCTGCCCACGCACAGGAAGACCGCGGCGGTGACGAAGACCTCTATAACAGCCAATATCCATCAATCTCTTAATATCAGCTCTTCTTTCTCTTCTTAATTCACCTTCTACAATATAATTATCTATTTCACTTCTCAAACTTGAAATTTCAGCTTCGGTCAGATCTTTTACACGTGTACTTGGATCCACTCCGGTAGCTTCTAAAATATTTTGAGAAGTAGTACGGCCGATTCCATAAATATATGTCAATCCTACTTCAACCCTTTTATTTCTAGGAAGATCAACACCTTCTATTCTAGCCATAATCTCACCTCCATTATATTAACCTTGACGCTGTTTATGTTTTGGATTTTCACAAATGACCATTACTTTTCCTTTACGCCTAATAACCTTACATTTATCACAGATAGGCTTTACTGATGGTCTTACTTTCACTACAATCACCCCTTGTGGTAATTTATTTCGCTTTATGCCTGTAAGTAATACGTCCGCGGCTCAAATCATATGGAGAAAGCTCAACTGTGACCTTATCTCCTGGTAAAATGCGAATAAAATTCATCCTCATTTTCCCTGATACATGAGCGAGAACTTTATGTCCATTTTCCAATTCCACTCTAAACATAGCATTTGGTAGGGGTTCTACAACTGTGCCCTGGACTTCAATAGGATCTTCTTTTGCCATAAAACTATTTAGCCTCCTCTTTTTTTCTGTAATTCTTTAAAACATACTGAATATCTTCATTGCGCAGTCTTTTACCTTCTGTAAACCAGATTGAAAATTCTTCATGTACTATACCTGTGCTCTCAATGTGTTTTATATTTTTCTTTTTTGGATTATTTATTTTTTTATATTTTCCATCTACAATTAATACATATTTAGGTGAAAACACTTTCGAAACTATATAATAATTTCCCGAATCTCTCCCAGCTTTTGAGTAAACAATTTCACCTGGTTGAAATTTTTTATCCATTATTTAATCACTCGTCCTGTCATAATTAAATCCTTTATTTGCAAGCACACTGGTTATTATACCACAGATTAATTAAATAGTGCAATAAAAGTTAAAGTACACTCAAAATTCTCGGCCCTTCTTCTGTCAGAGCAATAGAATGTTCAAAATGAGCAGAAAAACTGCCATCTTTGGTCACTACCGTCCAGTCATCTGCAAGTGTTTCCACTTCATAACTTCCCACATTAACCATCGGTTCAATGGCAAGTACCATTCCAGCTTTTAATTTTGGTCCTCTTCCTGCAGGTCCAAAATTGGGAATTTGTGGATCTTCGTGCATATCACGACCGATTCCATGACCAACATAATCTCTTACTACAGAAAAGTTATTTGATTCAACATGTTTCTGAACAGCATGAGAGATATCAAATAATCTATTTCCAACAATGGCTTTTTCTATACCTTTTAGAAGTGATTCCTCTGTAACTTTTAGAAGCTTTTCTGCTTCTTTAGTTATATCTCCAACTGCAAATGTTTTTGCAGCATCTCCATTAAATCCTTCATAAAAAGTACCTATATCTATACTCACAATATCGCCATTTTCCAGAAAACGATTTTTGCTGGGAATACCGTGAACAACCTCATCATTGATTGAAATGCACACAGAAGCCGGATAACCTCTATATCCTTTAAATGAAGGCACAGCACCTCTGCTGCGGATAAATTCATCTGCCAGTTTATCCAGCTCAGCAGTTGAAATGCCTGCTTCTATGATTTCTGATAGATACTGATGAGTTTCGGCAACAATTCTGTCTGCCTCTCTCATAATATCTATCTCTCTTTCTGATTTCAAAATTATCATTAGCTATTCTCCTTAACCAAACTTAAAAGACGCGAATGTACTTTATCGATTCCTCCAGTACTTTTAACTTCATAAAGAAGGCCTTTATTATTATAATAATCGATCAGTTTTTTTATTTTTTCTTCATTAATCTCTATTCTCCGCCTAACTGTTTCTTCTTTATCATCACTGCGCTGAATTAATTCAGTACCACACTTATCACAAATTCCTTCTTTTTGAGGAGGATTATTGTGAATGTGATATGTTGCACCACAATTAGGACATACCCTTCTGCCAGAAAGCCTTTCCACTAATTTAGATATTTTAGCTTTCAGATAAATGACCATATCCACTTCTCTGGAAAGATCATCTAAAATATCATCCAGAGATTCAGCCTGATTTATAGTTCTTGGAAAACCATCAAGTATAAATCCTTTTTTGCAGTCTTCTTCATTAAGTCTTTCTTTAACTATCCCAATTGTAACTTCATCTGGCACAAGTTCACCAGCGTCAATATAGGATTTAGCTTTTTCTCCAAGCAGAGTCTTTTCTTTAATTGCTTTACGGAAAATATCTCCGGTAGCAATATGAGGAATACTTAAATCCTCTTCCAATTTTTTTGCCTGAGTACCTTTTCCGGCACCCGGCAGTCCCAGAAAGATCAAATTCATCGAACTTCCTCCTTCTTATTTCATAAAACCTTCATAATGCCTCATCAGAAGATGTGATTCTATCTGCTGCATTGTCTGCAGAGCAACACCGGTCATAATAATTAGTGAAGTACCACCAAAGTTAATTGATACTCCTGTCAACGGCTGCATAACAAACGGCAGCAGTGCAACAGCTGTTAGAAAAACAGCTCCAGCCAGTGTAACACGCATTAAAACTTTATCAAGATACCTGACGGTAGATTTACCCGGTCTGATTCCTGGAATAAAACCTCCATATTTTTTCATATTATCTGCAACTTCTTCCGGATTAAAAGTAATTGCAGTGTAAAAATATGTGAAAAACAGAATCATTAGACCATATAATATCATATAAAGTGTTGAACCAGGTCTTATCATATTTGCCATTGAAGCTGCCCAGTCATATGGTAGAACCTGTGCAATTACACCAGGAAAGAGAAGAACTGATGAAGCAAAAATTACGGGAATAACACCGGCCTGATTAATTTTCATTGGTATATGTGTACTCCTACCACCATAGACCTTTCTTCCCACAATTCTTTTAGAATACTGTACAGGAATTCTTCTTTCTCCCTGCTGAACAAAAATAATCCCAGCAATAATTATAACAGCCAGAATACCGAAAACTAAAACATTTAAAACAGATATTGTTCCTGCCTGCAGCAGTTTAAAAGTATTATACAGATCTCCCGGAAAACGAGAAATTATTGAAGTGAAAATAATAATAGAAATACCATTTCCAATCCCTTTATCCGTAATCTGCTCTCCAAGCCACATTAAAAATGCCGTTCCTGCAGTTAAACTGGTGACAATTAAAATTAGATCAAAAATTCCGGAATTTTCTACAGCACCAAATCTCTGTATATAAAGAGTAATACCAATACCCTGAATAACAGCAAGTACAATAGTCCCATATCTTGTATACTGAGCAATTTTCTTCCGGCCCTCATTACCCTGTTTTGATAATTCCTCAAGTTTTGGTATTACAACAGTTAAGAGCTGAAGAATAATTGAAGCAGTAATATATGGTGTTATACTCATAGCAAATATTGTAAAATTCCTCAAAGCTCCACCGGCAAAAAGATCCAGAAAGTCAAATACTCCTCCTACACTTCCCTGAAAAAGCCTTTCTCTAAGAATCTGTACATCTACTCCAGGAACCGGTATATGAGCTCCCAATCTATAAACGGCCATCATTGCAAGAACAAATAATACTTTTTTTCTTAACTCTTTCACCTTAAAAACATTACTGAGAGCCTTAAGCAAATTAAATCACCTCATGCTTTCCGCCAGCATCTTCGATTTTCTCTCTGGCAGAAGAAGTAAAAGCATTAGCTTTAACAGTTAATGATTTATCCAATTTACCCTGTCCAAGTATCTTTACTCCATTTTTTTCTATTTTTTCAATAATACCTATCTCTAATAGACTTTCGGATGTTACGATATCACCATCAGAAAATTTATTTAATTGATAGATATTAACTTCACTGTATTCTTTTTTAAATTTATTATTAAATCCTCTTTTTGGAAAACGTCTAAACAGTGGAGTCTGTCCACCCTCAAAGGTAGGACGTACTTTACCGCCAGAACGTGAATTCTGACCATTTGCTCCGCGACCCGAAGTATAACCACGTCCGGAACCAATTCCACGTCCAACACGTTTGCGATCTTTTTTAAATCCTTCAGCAGGTTTTAGATTGTTTAGTTTCATCTTGACACCTCCTCGGTATTATCCTAATAACTCTTCTACTGTTTTTCCTCTTAATTCTGCAACTTCCTCAGCACTCTTTAATTCGGTTAATCCTTTTATTGTAGCATTAATCATATTAATAGGATTTGATGTACCGAGTGATTTTGTTAAAATATCGCTTATACCGGCCAATTCAATTATCGCACGAACCGGTCCTCCAGCAATTACACCAGTACCTGGTGCTGCAGGCTTTAAAAGCACTCTACCGGCACCAAAAACGCCTACAATCTCGTGAGGAATTGTTGTGTCTACAATTGGCACTTTAATTAATTCTTTTTTGGCTGCATCAATTCCCTTTCTAATTGCTTCAGGAACTTCATTAGCCTTACCAATTCCGGCGCCAACATGTCCTTCTCCATCTCCAACAACAACTAATGCGCTGAAGCTGAACCTGCGGCCACCCTTTACAACCTTGGCAACACGATTTATATTAACTACTCGTTCTTCAAGGTTGAGCTTTTCAGGATCTATATTTTTCATTACTATACCTCCTTTTTTAGAACTTTAACCCATTCTCCCGGGCTGCATCTGCCAGTGCTTTAACTCTTCCGTGATATTTATATCCACCTCTATCAAATACAACTGTATCAATACCTTTTTCCAGAGCCCTCTGGGCAGCAACTTCTCCAACCAGTCTGGCTGCATCTTTATTACTAGCTACCTCAATGTCATCTCGGACAGCTGGATCAAGGGTAGATGCAGAAACAAGTGTATTACTTGATAGATCATCTATAATCTGTACATAAATGTGTTTAAGACTGCGGGATACACTCATTCTGGGTCTGTCAGGTGTACCAACAACTTTATTTCTGATACGCATATGGCGTTTTTTTCTTGCTTCACTTTTACCCATTCATATTCACTCCCCTCTATTAACCAGTCTTACCAACCTTACGTCTAATATGTTCTCCGACATATTTAATTCCTTTTCCTTTGTAAGGTTCTGGTTTTCGTACTTCGCGGATTTTTGCTGTAACATCTCCAACCCGCTGTTTATCTATACCTTTAACGGTAATATTAGTGTTTTTTTCTACCTCAAATTCTATATTTCCTTCAGCTTCAATAATTACTGGATGTGAATAACCAACCTCAAGTTTCAATTTGTTCCCTTGAACCTGAGCATTATATCCTACACCAACCATTTTTAGCTTTTTTTCAAATCCTTTAGTAACACCTTCTACCATACCTTCAATCAGACTTCTTACCAGACCGTGCATAGAACGAGCTTCAATGTCATCACCATTGCGTTCTACAATAACCTGGTTGTCCTCAATTTTTATATCAATACCCGGTTTAAATTCTTTAGTTAGCTCACCTTTTGGGCCTTTTACTGTAACAGAATGTCCATCAACAGCTACATCAACTTTTTCCGGTATATCAATAGGCAATTTTCCTATACGTGACATTTATTTCACCTCCGTAGATTTTATCCTTCCGAAGTTCGCTTAAGCAGATTTTTTCAGTCAGCCATTAGAAATTCAATTGAAATATCTCTAATTTTTAACTTCAAATCTCTGAAACGCTGATTTCGCTAATACTGAGCTGTCATTTGTTTATAAACGAAAACTCATTGCAACTTCAACTTCTATTTACCAGATATAACAGAGAACTTCTCCACCCACACCTGTTTCGCGGGCCTGCTTATCAGTCATTAGTCCCTGAGAAGATGAAATTACTGCAATTCCTAAACCACCAAGTACACGCGGCACTTCATCTTTACCGACATAAACACGCAGTCCAGGCTTGCTTATTCTCTTAAGACCAGTAATAACTTTTTTATCATCTTTACCATATTTCAGATATATACGAATCATATTCTGTGGTTTCTTTTCAACTACTTTTACATTATTGATAAATCCTTCTTCTTTCAAAATCTCACCAATACTGGCTTTGATATTTGAAGCAGGAATATCAACAGTATTTTTCCCGACACTATTTGCATTGCGAATTCGGGTAATCATATCTGCAATTGGATCAGTTATATTCACTTTGTTGACCTCCTTCCAAGTTTACCAGCTTGCTTTTTTAACTCCAGGTATTTCACCCTTATGGGCCAATTCTCTAAAACAAATTCTGCAAAGATCAAATTTTCTCATATATCCACGAACTCTACCGCATCTGCTGCAGCGGTTAACTGTACGTGTATCATATTTTGGCTCTTTATTGGCCTTTTCTATTAATGCTTTACGTGCCAAATCAAACCCCCCTTATCTTATAGGTGTTTATTTTTTAAACGGCATTCCCATTGCACTTAACAGCTCAAATGCTTCCTCATCTGTTTCTGCAGAAGTTACAATGGTAATTTCTAATCCATGTACTTTATCTACATCATCGATATTGATCTCCGGGAAAACAGTGTGTTCGTTAATACCTAAACTGTAATTTCCACGCCCATCAAATGATTTTGGTGATACTCCTCTAAAGTCACGAATACGCGGCAGTGTAATATTGATAAGTTTATATAAAAACTCATACATCATTTTACCACGAAGTGTAACTTTAACACCAATAGGCATACCTTCACGAATTTTAAAATTAGCAATGGATTTTTTTGCTCTGGTAATTGTTGGACTCTGTCCGGTTATTTTAGCAATTTCATCAGCTACTGTATCAAGCAGTTTGGTGTCTTCTTTAGCATCACCGAGTCCGACATTAACAACCAGCTTCTGCAGTTTAGGAACTTCCATAACGTTATTATAGGAAAATTTTTCAACCAGCTGTGGCGAAATTTCTTCCCTGAATTGTTTGGCTAATACTGACATCCCTTGACCTCCTTCCGATTATTATTTATCCACTATTTCATTACATTTTTTACATTTGCGAACTTTTTTTCCATCATCTAAGAATTCTGCTCCAACCCTTGTCTTTTCATCACAACGGGGGCAGACGAGCTGTACATTTGAAGCATGAATCGGCGCTTCATTTTCTATAATTCCACCCTGTGGCATATCCTGTGTAGGTCTAACATGGCGGTTTACAATATTTACACCTTCAACGATTACTCTATCTTTTTTTGGAATCGCTCTTAAAATTTCACCGCGCTTACCTTTATCTTTACCAGCAATAACTTCCACAGTATCACCTTTTTTAATTCTCAATCTAATCCCCTCCTTTATAATACCTCCGGTGCAAGGGAGATAATCTTCATATAATTCTTATTCCTCAGCTCACGAGTTACAGGACCAAAAATACGTGTGCCTTTTGGATTGTTATTATCATCTATAATCACTGCTGCATTTTCATCAAATTTAATATAAGTGCCGTCATTGCGTCTTAAAGGTTTTTTTGTCCGCACAATTACTGCTCTGGCTACTTCACCTTTTTTAACCATTCCATCTGGAATAGCCTCTTTAACGGTCACTATAATTTCATCACCGATTTTTGCATATTTTTTCTTTGATCCACCAAGCACCTTTACACAAAGCAATTCGCGGGCACCTGAATTATCCGCTACCTTTAAACGGCTTTCAGATTGAATCATGGTCAGGTCCTCCTTTCCTGTCAGAACTTATTTTGCTTTTTCTAAAATTTCAACTAACCGCCATCTTTTTGTTTTGCTGAGGGGACGAGTTTCCATAATTGTAACTTTGTCACCTTCACTGCAAACATTTTCTTCATCATGAGCAGTATATTTTTTAGTTTGTTTTATAATCCGTTTATATAAAGAGTGCTGAGTTCTTCTTTCTACAGCAACAGTAATGGTTTTATCCATTTTGTCACTAACCACAACACCAGTTCTCATCTTACGATTGTTTCTCTCCATGGGAAAACCTCCTTTCAACAAACGGTTAAGCCCGTTTTATATCTAATTCTCTTTCACGCAAAACTGTTTTAATACGTGCAATAATTCTTTTTACCTCTTTAATCCGCATAGGATTATCCAGCTGAGCTGTAGCATGCTGGAAACGAAGGTTAAATAATTCTTCCTTAAATTCGCGGGCTTTTTGTTCCAGTTCTGCATCAGTTAAATTTCTTAATTCATCAGCTCTCATCGGCCTCACCATCCATTCCCTCT
>CAZLIW010000073.1:0-8285 GCA_964559325.1 uncultured Halanaerobium sp.
GCTTAATCCCCTTTTCAGTCCAAGCCAGCCGGCCACTGGACTGTCTATACCACCTGAAAGAAGAAGCAGTGCCTTTCCCGATGATTTAACAGGAAGTCCACCCGGGCCAGCAAAACGCTTAATGAAAATATAAATTTTCCCACGCCTTATTTCTACTTCCAGCATATGTTCTGGATTGTGAACATCAACATTCAATTCCCTTTCCGGACTTTCTACATTCCTCAGTATACAGGCACCAAGCTCACTGTTTATTTCTGGACTTTTGAGAGGGAAACTTTTGTCAGCTCTTCTGGTATTAACTTTAAAAGTTGTGGGATAATCCTGCACTTCTTTTTTAAACAGTGTAAGAGCATTATTTTTTAGAGATTCAAACTCGAATTTTACAGTAGCAGCCGGACTTATAGAAACAATTCCAGGTACGTTTACCAGCCTTTCTATTACTTTTTCTAAAATTTCTCCACCCACATGAAGATATATTCTTCCATAAACTGTTGTGATTTCAAAATCACCCAGATCTGTGACAGCATTATCTATATTCTTGATAAGCTGACCGATAAAACTCTTTTTATTCTGTCCTTTTAAACCTATTTCACCATAACGTATAATTAAAACATTGTACAATGTTTTCACCTCAATATATTTTTTGTTCTTTCATTTATTATTAAAAAATATAGCAGTTCAATTTATTTTTTTTATTTTCATTAAAAAATTTTCAGAAAGTCAATCTGCTTTTTCAGTACTTCTAAAGTATAATCCAGATCATCTCTGCTTATGTTTTTGTTCAAACTTATTCGGAGTGCACTATCTCTTGTTTTTCTGTTGAGTCCTACTGCTTTTAAAATTTTATTTTCTTTACTTTTAGAACTGCAGGCAGAACCGGTAGAAAGAAAAACACCCTCAGCTTCAAGTGCATGCAGTAGGGTCTCACCTCTAATACCTGGTACAGAAAAATTTAAAATATGTGGTGCCCCCTGTTCTGGTGAATTTATAACCACATCTTTAATTTTACTTAAACTTTGATAGAGATAATTTTTTTTCCTGTTTAGAACAGGATCATTGTTTGTATTTTTACTTAAAATAGGAAGCTTTTTTACAGCAGGAATTAAACCTGCAATTCCTGGAGTGTTTTCAGTACCAGAGCGAATACCATTTTCCTGTGTTCCCCCAAAAAATAGTGGTTTTAATTCAATATTTTTTCTAATATATAAAGCGCCAATACCTTTAGGAGCATGGAATTTATGTCCACTGATGCTGTACAAATCCACTTTCGATTTTTTTAAATCCGTAAAAACCTTTCCAAATCCCTGAATTCCATCAACATGAAAAAAGCAGAGAGGATTTATCTTTTTTATTATTTTCCCTATTTTTTCAATGTTTTGTACAGAACCAAGCTCATTGTTGACCTGCATGATGCTTACCAGTACAGTTTCTTCATCAAGTGAATTTTCAAGCTGTTCAATATCTATATATCCTTTTTGGTTAGACTTGAGCCATACTACATTCCATCCTTCTTTTTCCAGGGCCAGAAAAATATTTCTAACTGAAGGATGTTCTATTTCAGTTGTTATAATTTTTCTGCCCCGGTTGCTGTAGCTTTTTGTAATTCCCTGAACTGCAAGATTATTGCTTTCTGTGCCACCTGAAGTGAATATTATTTCTTTTTTATTTACACGGAGGTGATCAGCCAGTTCCTTTCTGGCTTTTTCAACAATTTTTTCTGCTTTAATACCAAGTCGATGAACAGAAGATGGGTTACCGTAATTTTTTGTCAGCACTGAAGTGACTGCCTCTACTACATCATTATCAGCTGCTGTTGTAGCCGAATTATCAAGATAAACTTTTCTCGACATTTTTTACACCTCTATATATAATAGATTTATATTAACATAATTTAGATTTTTTGTTTACACACAACATTATAGCACAGAAAATTATTCTATAAAAATAAAATAGTAATTCTTTCGCTAAATTGAATTATTATCTAATTACAGCTGTTAATAAGATAGAGAAAATAATGATTAGCAAAATCGAAATATTTTAACTTTTAATATTTCCGAAATGTGTTATAATATGTTTTAAAGATTATATTTTAAGATATTTATTGTTTTTTGATTTATGTATGTTTTAAAGGAGGAAAAAAATTGCATTTAATAGACACACATGCTCATCTTGATTCCGAAGATTTTGATGTTGATAGGGATCAGGTCATTCAAAGAGCAGCAGTAAAAGGAGTAAAAAAAATAGTTAATATTGGGGCAGATCTGCAGTCAAGCAAAAAATCGGTGAAACTTGCAGAAAAATATGATAATATATATGCAGCAGTGGGAGTACACCCACATGAAGCAGATACAGCATCTGACGATGTTTTAAATAAAATAGCTGAACTGAGCCAAAATGAAAATGTTGCAGCTTTTGGAGAAATTGGGCTAGACTTTTATTATGATAATTCGCCGAGAAATATTCAGAAGGATGTTTTTCTAAAACAGCTTCTTTTGGCCAAAGACTTGAATCTTCCGGTGGTAATACATTCCCGTTCTGCAGAAGAGGAAACTCTCGAAATTATGGATAAAGCAATTCCCTTTCCTAAAGGAGTAATTTTTCACTGTTATGCATATGATGAAAGTTATGTAGATAGGTTGATTGAGCGGGATTTTTATATTGCATTTGGTGGGCTGTTAACTTTTAGAAATACAGATCCAATCAGGGAAGCATTTAAAAAAGTGCCTTTAGATAGAGTATTATTTGAAACAGATGCTCCATATTTGACCCCCACACCATTTAGGGGTAAAAGAAATGAACCTGCTTATGTGGAATATGTTCTTAAGAAAGCTGCAGTGATAAGAAGAGTTAGAGAAAGAGAATTGGGTGAGATAACAACTGAGAATGCTGAAAGAGTATACAGTATTTAAGTTAAAATTATAATTATGGACAGGATTAAAGAAGTTTAGGAGGAAAGATATGGTTGTAAAAACAAAAGAAAAAATTGGTGTACAGAAAAATGAAGTAGGAGAAATTTCAATTGGGAAGTTTAAGGCTTCTGAGCTTGTTGAAAAATATGGGACACCACTTTTAGTTTATAATGAACAGGTGCTTAGAGATATTATGCAGCAGTATGTCAGTGGATTTGAAAAATATTATCCACAGGGTAGAGCAGTTTATGCAGGTAAGGCATTTCTGTCCCGCACTATATGCAGAATAGCGAATGAAGAGGGACTTGGTCTTGACGTAGTTTCAGGTGGAGAGATCTATACTGCTCTTAAAGCCGGTTTCCCGGCAGATAGGATGATCTTTCACGGCAATAATAAGCTGCCTCAGGAGCTGGAAATGGGTGTAAAAGCAGGTCTTGGTCTTTTTGTTATTGACAATGAAGAAGAGGCCTATGAACTGCGCAAAAAAGCAGAAGAGTTTGGGAAAAAGGTTGATGCTTTAATTAGAATTGCACCTGGAATAGATGTTGATACACATAAATATATTAAAACGGGCAGTGAAGACAGCAAATTTGGTATTAGTTTAAAAGCTGATAGGATATTTGATATTCTGCAGAAGATGGCTGATGATGAATTTGTTAATATAAGGGGATTTCATGCTCATATTGGTTCTCAGATTAAAAATGGTGACAGCTATAGTGAGCTAATTAGAAAAGTGTTTTTATTTTTTGATGAAATAAGAGAAAAAATTGGTCTTACTTATGAAGTACTGGATTTAGGTGGTGGAGTTGGAATAGATACAATGGGCAATTTAAATGTATCAATCCCTGATCTAATTTCAGAACTTGCAGATATTGTGAGAGATGAAGCTGAAAAATTTGATTATCCTCTTCCGGAAATAATAATGGAGCCGGGGAGATCAATTGCTGGTCCAGCAGGTATTACTCTCTATAGAGCCGGCTACAGCAAAGTGACTCCAAATGGTAAAAAATATATTTCTGTTGATGGAGGGATGACCGACAATATTAGGCCGGCACTTTATGAAGCAGATTATGAGGCTCATGTTGATGGAAAGCCGGATAGTGAAGAAAAGGAAACTATTACAATTGCCGGCAAATGCTGTGAAAGTGGAGACATAATGATAGAAGATGCCAGAATTCATCCGGTACAAAGTGGTGATATAGTGGCAGTACCTGCAACTGGTGCTTATACTTATTCTATGTCCAGTAATTATAATGGTATTCCCAGACCGGCTGTTGTACTTATTGATGGGGATAAAGATAATTTAATTATAAAGAGAGAGAGTTACGCTGACCTAATTAACAGAGACATTGTGCCAGAAAATTATTAAATTTGAGGGTGTTTTTATGAATAAATTACTGCCTCCAAAAATAAAAAAAAGATATTATAATGCTGAGTTTTGGATTGAAAAAATATCTGATCCAGCTTCTCTGCTGCTTAAAAGCAATGATATTTCAGCTTTAAACAGTGAAACATACCAGAAGATGAAGTCTTTTCAAAAAGAAGATCAGTATCAAATTTTTGAAAAAATGCCTGATAAATTAACTCTGAAGGAAATAAAGGAGAAATTTGATCTTTGTTCTGCTGAAGAAGATTTTCCGGTGGGTGATTTTTTCAATAAAAAAGGAATACCTATTACAGATGCTGAAAAAAAAGAAATTATAGCTAATACTGATTTAGAAAAGATAGAACCTGATAATTTAAAATATGGGCTGACTGTAAGACGCAGTTCTATCAGAGCTTTTCCAACAGATACTGTTTTTGCCCGCAGTCCTGAATATACAGATGTTGACATGATGCAGCTTACAGCGATTTCTCCTGCTGAACCAGCAGTTATCTTACACGAAAGTCTTGATAAAAAGTGGTATTTTGTGCAGACAGAAATATATTCTGGCTGGATAAAAAAAGAAGACACAGCTGCTGCAGATAATGTTGATATTGTTGAGCAATATTTAAAAAAACCATATCTTGTTACAGCAGACAGCAGAGTAATTACAGAACCGGATCCTTTTGCTAAAAATGATGAACAGATAGAATTTCAAATGGGAGATAAAATAAGATTGGCTGACCACGTACACGGGCAGGCACTACTTGAAGGCAATCTGCATTCACAGTCAGATACAGGCAGTTATGCAGTGCTGCTGCCGAAAAGAGATAAAAATGGTAAATTGATTTTTAAGAAAGCTCTTATAGCTTATTCATCAGGAGTGAAGGAGGTCTTCCTGCCTTATACGCGAGCAGGCATTTTACATCAGGCTTTTAAAATGCTGGGTGAACGCTATGGATGGGGAGGTATGTTTAACCGCAGGGACTGTTCCCGATTTGTTATGGATATTTACCGCAGTTTTGGGATTAAACTTCCCCGTGATGCAGGAATACAGGAAGAACATGCAGCCGGAAGAAAGATTGTATTTAATGGAAGTATTGAAAAAAGAAAAGAAATTCTGCAGCTTATACAGCCCGGTGATGTAATATATATGCCCGGGCATGTTGTTATATATCTCGGCAAAGATGAAGACAGCCATTTTATTATTCATGCTGGTGCAGGTTATGCTGTTGGAACTTCAGAAGGTAAATACCGGGATATGTCTGCTCACTCTGTATTTATCTGTGATTTGGAACAGGAAATGATGCAGAAGAAGGGAAAAAAATATATAGAGCATTTTACTTCTGCCAGAAAATTCTATTAAATTTTAAGGAGGAAAAGTATGAAGATTAAAGATCTGAGAATGTTTCATCTTAGTGTACCCTTAAAAAAGCCTTTTAAAACAGCTCTCCGTACAGTAGATTCTGCTGAAGATACGGTGGTAATTATAGAAGGTGAAAAAGGACTTTTAGGATTTGGAGAAGCACCTCCTACTGCAGTGATAACGGGTGATATAAATTCCGGCATCAGGGGGATAATTAAAGAAAAAATAGCCCCCAAGCTCATTGGAGAGGAGATAGAAAATCTGGAAAAATTGCTTCATATTGTTGACAGGGCAGCAGTTGGTAATTCAAGTGCAAAAGCGGCTGTTGATATAGCTTTATATGACCTTTTTGCCCGTAGATATAACATACCTCTCTTTAGACTGCTGGGTGGAAACAGCAATCAAATATTGACTGACCTTACAGTTAGTGTTAATGAAGCAGATGAGATGGCAGAAGATGCATTAAAAGCCGTTGAAGAAGGTTATAAAACACTAAAAATAAAAGTTGGTAAAGGACGAGATAAGGATCTTGAAAGAGTTAAAGCTGTGCGTAAAGCAGTAGGTACGGATATAGCTATCAGATTGGATGCAAATCAGGGCTGGGAAGCCAAAGAAGCAGTTGGCCTTATAAAAGAGATGGAAGACCTGGGGCTTAACCTGGAACTTGTAGAACAGCCGGTTCCAGCAGGAGATCTGGAAGGTTTGAAATTTGTGACTGAAAATGTTATGACAAAAATAATGGCAGATGAAAGTCTATTTAGTCCTGCCAATGCTTTTCTGCTTTTAAAAATGAAAGCATGTGATCTGCTTAATATTAAATTAATGAAATCAGGTGGAATATATAATGCAGATCTGATTAATTCTACTGCTGAAGCCTGGGGAGTGGAATGTATGGTTGGAAGTATGCTGGAAAGCAAGATTTCTGTTACTGCAGCAGCTCATCTGGGTGCAGCACATAAGAATATTACAAGGTTCGATCTTGATGCTCCAAGCCTCCTGGCAGAAGATCCTGTTCAGGGTGGTATAGAAATCGATGGCCCGATAATTACTCTGCCGGAAAAACCGGGTCTGGGCATAGATGATATTGTCGGTTTAAAAGAAGTTTAATCTGTAAAACCAATTACTGTAATTTTTAATAGCTTACATATAATTTGTAATAGAGGAGTGATAGAATATGAAATTTTTTATTGATACAGCTAATATTGAAGAAATTGAAGAAATAAGAAAATGGGGTATTTTAAAAGGTGTTACTACTAATCCCAGTTTAATTGCAAAAGAAGGTAATGTAGAATTTGAAGATGTTATAAAACAGATTACTGATCTGGTGCCCGGTCCTATTAGTGCAGAGGTAGTTGGACTGAAAACTGAACAAATGGTTAGTGAAGCCAGAGAGCTGGCTAAAATAGCTGATAATGTAGTTGTAAAAATTCCGATGACTGCAGAAGGACTGGCTGCTGTTAATATTTTATCTGATGAAGGTATAAAAACAAATGTTACTTTAGTATTTTCTGCAAATCAGGCACTGCTTGCTGCAGGTGCGGGTGCCACTTATGTCAGTCCATTTATTGGTCGGCTTGATGATATAGGTCATGAAGGAATAGATATTGTTGAGGATATTGCAGATGTTTTTTATACTTTCGGTATTGAGACAGAAATTATAGCAGCAAGTATTCGACACCCACAGCATGTTATTTCTGCTGCAAAAGTTGGTGCTGATATTGCAACAGTTCCTTATGCTGTATTCAAAAAAATGCTTAAACATCCCAAAAAAGATGAAGGAATCGAGAAATTTCTGGCTGATTGGGAAAGCAGAAATTAATATTTTGATACTAAAACCTGACAGTTTTGCTGTCGGGTTTTTCTTTGCCAGATCAATTTTATTATGATAAAATTATGAATGATAATAAATTAATGAATTATTAAAGGATGATTTATAGGAAATGGACAAATATATAGCTACACCCAGTAGAACAAAAAAGATTTTGAATGACTATGGTCTTCAGCTGAAAAAAGGACTGGGGCAGAATTTTTTGATTGATAGAAATATTATAGATATAATTATTGATGCATCGGAAATTAATGGTGATGAGTTTGTTATTGAAATTGGCCCGGGGATAGGTTCGCTTACAGAAGAAATTTTGGAAAGTCTGGATGATGGCCGGCTGCTTGCTGTAGAAAAAGATGAGAGAATGGTTAGTGTACTTGAAGATCTTTTTGCAGGCAGTAAAAATCTTATTTTGATTAAGGATGATGCATTAAATATAAGCTGGCCGGAGATTCTAGAAAAATATAATACTGAAGGCAGAAAAATAAAGCTTGCTGCAAATCTGCCTTATTATGTAACTACCCCAATTGTTATGTCACTTTTGGAGAGTGGTGTAAGTTTTGAGTCAATAATATTTATGGTTCAGAAAGAAGTTGGAGAGAGAATCTGTGCTGGCCCTGGAAGTAAAACATTTGGTTCTTTAAGTGTTGCAGTTCAATTTTACATGGATGCGGAAATAATACATAAAGTTCCTTCATCTGTATTTATTCCCAGACCTGATGTTGAATCTGCTTTAGTAAAATTAAAACCATATAAAAACAATTTGTACAGGGAAGAAGTTGTAAGTGAAGAGTTTTTTTTCAAAATTATGCATTCAATATT
>CAZLIW010000074.1:0-8239 GCA_964559325.1 uncultured Halanaerobium sp.
AGAAGTATGAATGGGTCGGCTGGTGGTCAGTCCGGGTAGCGTTTACCGTAGTAGTATATTATATTGTTATTATAGCATGGAGCTTATTATTTGTTTTAGAATCTTTTTCTTTAGGCTGGGGACCAGAACCAGGTAAATTTTTCATTGAAGAGTTTTTAGGTAATTCAGGTAGTGCATTTACTCTTGGTGGTATGCAGTGGCCAATTTTCTTTGCACTGCTTATAGTATGGCTGATCAATTATTCCATCATTGCTGGTGGAGTAGAAAAAGGTATAGAGAAGGCCAGCAAAATTTTTATGCCCTTATTAGCAGTTATGGTACTTATAATTGTTGCCAGAGGTGTTACATTACCTGGAGCAATGGAAGGAATTAAAGCCTTTATTACACCGGATTTTTCCAAAATAATGGACTTTAACATCTGGGTGGGGGCCTATGGTCAGATCTTCTTTACTTTAAGTTTGGGTTTTGGTATTATGATAGCCTATTCCAGTTATCTTCCCAAAAAATCAGATGTGGTTAAAAATGGTATTATTGCTGGTGTAGCAAATAGTATATTCAGTATTGTAGTAGGTTTTGGTGTTTTCGGTATTTTAGGATATATGGCCTATCAGCAGGGAGTTGGAATACAGGATGTTGCAGCATCCGGAATAGGGCTGGCATTTATAGCTTTTCCCAAAGCAATAAATCTTTTGCCCGGACTACCACAACTGTTTGGGTTTGCCTTTTTCCTATCACTGACAATAGCAGGTCTTTCATCAAGTATTTCGCTTATTGAGTCTGTTGTGTCTTCTTTAATTGATAACTTCAGCCTCAGCCGTAAAAAAGCCGTTACATTTGTTTCTGTTGCTGGATTTATTTTAGGAGTACCGATGGCCACACAGGGTGGACTGGCTATTTTAGATATAGTTGACCATTTTGTCAATATTTTTGGCCTGCTTACTGTAGGTTTTGTTGAAATGCTTGTATTAAGTTATGCATTTGATCTTGATGTAATTAAAGATAATATGAATGAAAGCTCTGATATGCATATTGGTATGAGCTGGACAGCTATGATTAAGATTGTAGCACCACTGTTTATTGGTTATGGACTGATTCAGAATACTATTTCAGAATTCAGCACTGCTTATGGCGGCTACCCAACAAGTGAACTTGTTGTTTTTGGATGGGGAGTTGCGGCTTTACTTGTTGCTGCTGCAGTATTTATATCCGGTAAGAACCAGAACAAAGTTTAATTTTGATTAATATTAGAGTATTTAATATTAAAAATTAATTTAAAAGATTAATTAAGAAAGTAAAAAAATTAATAAAAAAGTAAAAGAATATGTATATCAGGTCCCCGATTTTTTGATTGGGGGCTTTTTTTACAGTCAAAAATATATTATAATTATTGTGTGAAGGAGGAATTAATTATGAATGAAATTTTTAAAAGGAGAAGTATAAGACAGTATCTTGATAAAGAAGTAGAAAAGGAGAAGGTCGAAAAACTTTTAAAAGCCGCGATGGCTGCACCATCAGCAGGTAATGAACAGCCCTGGCATTTCATAGTGATAAAAGAAAGGGAGCATTTAAATAGGCTGGCAGAGATTCATCCATATGCATCTATGCTAAAAGAAGCTCCACTGGCAGTTGCTGTCTGTGCAGATCTAAATGAACAGAAATACGAAGGTTTCTGGGTACAGGACTGTTCTGCAGCAACAGAGAATATCCTGCTGGAAGCAGTAAATCTTGATCTTGGTGCTGTATGGCTGGGAGTATACCCTGCCGAAAAAAGGGTTAAGGATATCAAAGAATATTTGGAACTTCCAGAAAATGTAGTGCCTTTATCAATAATATCAGTGGGATATCCAGCTGGAGATAAACCGGGATCAGGCAGATTTAAGCCTGAGCGTGTTCACTATGGAAGCTGGTAGAATTTACTAGCTGCAGTATTTCTTCTGCAGCTTTTTTGATATTGTCAGCTTCAATTTCTGCAGTAAATTGATCTATTTTATTCTGTGAATGTGCATAAAGAGGATCATAGTATTTCTGAAGCAGTTTTTTTATCAGCGGCTTAAAATCTCCGCGGCTGAGGTCTTCCAGCATGGCAGAATATCCAGCCTTTCCGGCTTTTTGTACTGCATATTTTTCTATTGCTTTAAGAGATTCTCCTGCCAGGTGGATGAAATTATCTGTATCTTCCATAATATCATTTACATATTCTTCATAAATTATCTCTACTCTTTTTTCTATCGGTGCTGTAACGATAATTTTTAGGCCGGACTGCATTGCCTGCAGTACAATATCAGGTATTATAGAATAACCGATTCTTCTGCTTTCTGCTTCAAGAAAAATATATCCATCTTTTTTGTCTTTCTTTTTGAGCTCTTCATACAGCAGGGAGTCGAACATTTTTTGATTATAGGGGCTGCCGAGACCTATACTGCCAAATGCAGATCCTCTGTGGTTGGCAAGAGCTTCCAGGTCAAGTATACTGCCTCCCATTTTTTCTATTTCCAGCAGTATTTTAGTTTTACCCACACCTGTATTGCCGTGAAGTATAACAAAGGTGCTTTTAATATCAAAAGAGTTAAGGTGGTCAAGTATATAGTTTCTGTAGGACTTATATCCGCCTCTGAGTTTAAAAACTTCTATACCGGCAAGTTCAGCAAATTTGGCAGGACTTTCACTACGCAGACCACCACGAGAGCAGAATAAAATTAGATTATTATATTTTTCATTTAAGTCATTTATTTTGTTGATGAGATTCGGAATTTTAGGAGAAACAATTTCTACTCCTTTTAGTTTGGCTTTTTTTGGACTTTCCTGTTTATACATGGTGCCGATCAGTTTTCTTTCTTCAGAGTTGAGCAGTGGAATGTTGACAGCTGAAGGAATTGTTGCTTCTGCAAATTCTTTCTCTGTTCTGACATCTATATAAATTTTATTTTTTAAATCAAGAGTATCTTCATAATCTATTACTTTCATTTTAATAATTCATTTCCTTTCTTTGTAGAGATTAGCTTTTCTCTCTGTTAATTATAAAGGAGAGAGGATTTAATATCAAATAATAATATTTGCTTGCACCATAAAGGCAAAAGTGATATAGTGTATATGAACAAATGACCATAATATTATAGAGGTGAATATAATGTATAAAGTAGAGAATAATGAGATTAAGCTGGAACATGGGTCGATTAAAAAAGGAATTATAGCAGTTGCAAGTGGTAAAGGTGGAGTGGGAAAATCCACTGTCACTGTTAATCTTGCAACAGCACTTGCTGAATTAGGATATAAGGTTGGAATAATTGATGCTGATGTTAGGGGATTTAGTGTTCCCAGAATTATCGGTATAACAGAAAAACCAAAAGCTGTAGATGAAAAAGAAATTATTCCACCTGAGGCACATGGAATAAAAGTAATTTCCATGGGTTCTTTTGTTGATGAGAACAGTCCAGTTATCTGGAGAGCACCACTTCTGGGTGGGGCATTAGAGCAGTTTTTTAAAGATGTACGCTGGGGAGAACTGGATTATCTGTTGATGGACTTACCTCCTGGAACTGGAGATATGCCCTTAAATATCATGCAGAAAGTTCCTCATTCCGAAATTGTTGTTGTTACAACTCCACAGGTAACTGCGACAAAAGTGGCAGGAAGAATTGGTAAAATGGCCGAAAAAATGGACAGAGAAGTACTGGGTGTAATAGAAAATATGTCCTATTATCAGTGCTCAGAATGCGGCCACAAAGATTATATCTTTGGAGAAAATGGTGGTATAGGTCTGGCTGAATTTATGGGAACAGAGTTTTTAGGTCAGCTGCCGCTGATTTCAGATATAAGGAAGAGAAGTGATTCTGGTAATCCAATCATGTACGAAGAACCTGACTCAGAAATAAGTCGGGAATTTATTTCTATTGCTAAAAAACTTGATAAAATGGAAAGTGGTTTTGACGAGGAACTGGAAGCTGTAAAATTAAAAATGGAGGTTGATTAAATGAAAATAATTATTCCATCTTCATCGAACAAAGGTCTGGAAGCGGAGATTGACAGTAAATTTGGTAGAGCTACATATTTTGCTGTCATAGATTCAGATGATATGTCGATTGAATTTGTTAAAAATGATTCTGCCAGTCAGGCAAGTGGTGCAGGAGTCGGTGCAGCTCAGCTTTGTGCTGACAGAGGTGCTGATATAATAATAGCAAATGACTTTGGCCCCAAAGCCTTTTATGCACTGGATTCAGCCGGTATAGAAATGTATTCTGTTTCTTCGGAAGATAACTTAAACTCTGCCATAAAATCTCTGCAGAGTGGAAGCCTGACTAAAGTAACAGGACCAACATCCAGAGGAAAGAGATAGGGGTGTAGAAATGAAAATTTCAATACTGAGCGGAAAGGGTGGTACCGGCAAAACTACTCTGGCAGTTAATATGGCCCTTTCTTTAAAAAATGTACAGCTTCTTGATGCAGATGTTGAGGAGCCTGATGACTATATTTTTATAAGCCCAGATATTTTCGAAACAGAAGCTGAATCAGTACTTAGGTTGATTCCAGAGGTGGATGATGATCTCTGTACTGCCTGCAAAAAATGTGTTGATTTTTGTGAATATAATGCACTTGCCATGATGCTTGATAAAGTTCTTGTATTTCCGGAGATATGCCACAGCTGTGGCGGATGCAAAATTGTCTGTCCGGAAAATGCAATTACAGAAGTGGAAAGAGAGCTGGGCAAAATTCGCCATGCTGTAAATGGAGATATAGATTTCTGGCAGGGAGATTTAAACACCGGAGAAGAAAAAGCAGTACCTGTAATTGAAAAACTTAAAACAAAAATGGATGCTGATAAAAAAATAATCATTGATTCTCCTCCCGGAACTACCTGTCCAACAGTTGAAGCAGTTGCTGAAACAGATTATTCTATTGTTGTCACAGAACCTACTCCTTTTGGCCTTCATGACATGGATATGGTAATTGAAATGTTGAGAGAGATTGAACAGCCATTTGGAGTTGTAATTAATCGTTCAGATGAAAATTCAGATCATTTGATAGAAGATTACTGCAGGGAAAATAATATTAATATACTGCTTAAAATACCATTTTCGCGCGAAATTGCTGAGCTGTATTCTAAAGGTACTGCTTTTGTAAAAGAAATGGAAAGCTGGAAATCAAAATTCCAATTATTATATTACGATATAGTCAGGGAGGTAAATAATAATGAAAAAAATAACAGTAATTAGTGGTAAGGGTGGGACAGGCAAAACAACCTTTACTGCTAATCTGGTATCCCTGATGGAAAATGTAGTAATAGCTGACTGTGATGTTGATGCTCCCAATCTTCATCTGCTTTTAAAACCGGAAAATAAAGGTGATGAAATATACAGAGGAGCCAAACTGGCGGTCAAAGATCCGGAAAAATGTATAGACTGCGGACTCTGCTATGATAACTGCCGCTTTAATGCGATTAGGAAAAGTGATTTTTCAGTTATCAATTTAAAGTGTGAAGGCTGTGGAGTCTGTGCTGAAGTCTGTCCAACAGATGCTCTAAAAATGGAAAAAATTGTAACGGGAAATATTTATAGAGCTGAAAGTAAATATGGTCCAATGATACATGCCCGCCTTATTCCAGGAGCAGATACATCCGGAAAACTTGTGTCAGAAGTTAAAAAAATTGCTGATGAAAAGGCAGAAGAAATAAATGCTGAATGGATTGTAGTTGATGGTTCACCTGGTATTGGATGTCCTGTAATTGCATCACTTAATGATGCAGATATGGCTCTTCTTGTTACAGAACCTACACTTACCGGTTTTTCAGATTTGAGAAGAGTCATTGAAGTTATAGAGCACTTCAATATTGATGCAGGTCTTGTAATCAATAAATATGATATAAATACAGATATATCGGATAAAATAGAGGCATACTGCAGAGATGAAAATATTGAACTTTTTGCAAAAATTCCTTACAGTAAAAAAATAGTTGATTCACTGCAGAAGGGAGAACTTTTTGTAGCTGATCCTAAAAATAAAGATTTGAAAGAAGAAATGATGAAAGTTATATCTAAAATATAAAATTGACTTTAAGGGGGAATAATTGTGAGAAAAATAGCACTACCAAGTAGTGGGGAAACAGTTTCACAGCATTTTGGACATGCACCACAGTTTGTCGTTTTTTCAGTTGAAGATAATCATATCAAGGATAAGAGTGTTTTAAAAAATCCGGGTCACAGACCGGGATTTCTGCCCAAATTTCTTAATGAACAGGGAATTGATACCGTTATTTCAGGAGGGATGGGTCAGAAAGCAGTTGATATTTTTGAGGCAAACGGAATAAATGTTGTATGTGGTGCATCTGGAGATGTAGAAAAAATAGTGGTCGATTATCTTGCAGATAATCTGACAACAGATACAAATGCATGTGATCACTAAAAATATATCCCCCGAAAAAAACGGGGGAATTTTTTTAAAAATATTGTTGACATATGCTCAAAATAGAGTTATAATAATAAATGTAAAGAGCATATGTTCAAAAATATTAAAAAAGAGGTGGTTTTCATGCCAAGAGGAGATAGAACAGGTCCAGAAGGAATAGGACCAATGACAGGAAGAGCAATGGGTTATTGTGCAGGTTCAGATAGTCCGGGTTTTGTATCAGGAACACCGGCATTTGCTGGAAGAGGTTATGGAAGAGGATTTGGCAGAGGTCGAGGTTATGGACGCGGACGCGGCTCTGGATTTGGAGCCGGACGTGGAGCTTACTTTGCTGCTGCACCGACAGCTCCTGTAAGTGAAGAAGAAGTAACAAAAACTCAGCTTACAGAATTAAAAAATCTTGCCAATTCCCTGGCAAATGATCTGGAAATAGTTAAGAAGAAGATAGAAGATATGTCAGCTGAATAGTAAAATAAGATTTAAAGACCGCAATCTGATTTCAGGATCAGGCTGTGGTCTTTTTTTGTCATTTTTTAAATACAGTAAAAAGTATTTTTAGTACAGCAGGATTAAATAATTATTTAGAGAAATCATTAGTAAGAAGAATTCGAAAATTAAGATTATAAGGAGGTGTATTGATCTTTGGGAAAAGAAGATTTTGATTTTGATGGTTTACTAACACAAATTAAAAGAAGCTATACACCTTTTAGAAAGGTTATACAAAACTCATGGAAGAGAAGTTCTGATTATGGACTGAAGACAGACAAATTTTCTTCCCGGGTAATACTTGATCAAAATAAAGCGGCAGAAAAGATTGCAAAATATAGAGATAAACTTAATAAATTCGACTTTATATTTGATGAGTTAAATCAGCTGACGGAAAAAATAAAGGCATCTTTTTTGATTACAGATGAAGAAGGTTATGTGCTGTCAGCCAAAAATAACCTGGGCGACCTGCTGGAGTTAAGAAACGGAGATAACTGGAGTGAATTTCATAAAGGAACAACAGCTATTGGACTAACACTTTTTAGCAAAAAAACATGTTATGTTGCCGGTAATGAACACTATAAGAATGATCTGACAGGACTTAATTCTGCCGCATATCCTATAATCAATAAAAATGATGAGTTAATTGGAGCTGCAGCAGCATTTTCTCCTGCTGAGATGAATATTGACCTGCTGAGATTTATTATTAATATAATTGGTCTAACTTTAACCGAAAAAACACCAATCGACAGTCTCATATCAAAACAGGAAATAAAATCAAGTCCAAAAACTGGTTCAAGAGTGCGCTACGATTTTTCAAGCATAGTTACAGAATCAGAAAAAATGTATAAAGCAATAGAAGTGGCCAAAATTGCGGCCAGAAATGATTCTACAGTCATGCTGGTCGGCAGTAGTGGTACAGGAAAAGAAATGTTTGCTCAGGCAATACATAATTATAATTACAGGCGCAACAGTCCTTTTGTGGCAGTCAATGTTGGAGCAGTTCCTAAAGATCTTGTTGAGAGCGAATTTTTTGGATATGAAGAAGGTGCATTTACAGGAGCCAGAAGAGGTGGGAAACCCGGCAAGTTTGAGCTGGCAAGTGGAGGTACGATTTTTCTGGATGAAATAGGAGAAATGTCTCTTTCCGCACAGCAAAATTTGCTGAGGGTGATACAGGAAAAAGAAGTAACACGTATTGGTGGGACAAGAGCTCTATCGATAGATGTGAGAATTATTACAGCAACCAAAAAAAATCTCCTCAGAGAGGTGGAAGAGGGTAATTTTCGTGAAGATCTTTATTATCGCTTAAATGTAATTACAATACCACTACCAGAGCTTAAGGAAAGAAAAG
>CAZLIW010000075.1:0-8115 GCA_964559325.1 uncultured Halanaerobium sp.
AGTATTTATGGGATTTGTCGGGCTAATTATAATTAATGTAAGTTCCAGGATGCTTAATCAATATTAGAGTGGAAGGGGTTTATTTTATGAGTGAATATTATCTGGGAATAGATCTGGGAGGAACTAAAATATTGACCGGACTTGCAGATGGAGAAGGAAATATTCTTACATCTTCCCGCCGTGATACCCAGGCTGTGATGGGGGAAAAACATGTTATAAATAATATACTTAAGACAGTTGAGGATGTGCTCCAAAAATCAGGTATTGCCGCCGGACATGTAAAATCACTCGGTATAGGCAGTCCCGGGCCACTTAACACAGAAAACGGCATAATTATTGAAAATTCCAATCTTCCCTGGAAAAATGTACATATAGTGGAAATTATGGAAAAAGAATTAGGTATTAAAACTGTGCTTGAAAATGATGCTAACGCAGCAGCACTTGCAGAAAAATGGTTTGGAGCAGGAAGAGATGTTGACGATATGGTTTACCTCACAATTAGCACAGGGATTGGTGGAGGAGCAGTAATAAAAAGAGAACTTTTCAGTGGGTATTCTAATAATGCCTGTGAAATTGGTCATACTGTTATTGATCCAGATGGACCTATATGTGGATGTGGTAATCACGGCTGTCTGGAGTCTTTTGCATCTGGTAAATCTATTGGCAGAATGGCAAAAGAAGCGGCAAAATCAAAGCAGAGCAACCTTATATTGGAACTTGCAGATGGAGATTTGGATAAAATTGATGCTGCTGTCTGTGCAGAAGCTGCCAGAAAAGGGGATAAAACAGCAGCAGAGATATTTTCTACCGCAGGCTTTTATCTGGGTATAGGGCTGGGTAATGTTGTTAATATTTTTAATCCACAGTTGATAGTTCTGGGAGGCGGGGTTATGAAAGCCTCTGATTTATTTTTAGATAAAGCCCTGGAAATTATGCGTCAGAATGCTCTGGATGCATCTTTATCTGTGCTAGAAGTAAAAAAAGCTGAACTGGGTGATGAAATAGGTTTAATGGGAGCACTGGCGGTTGCCATGAAAGAAAGGTTAGTAGAAAATGGATAATAAAGAGAAATTACTCGTTTTAGATATTTTTAACAGATTTGATATAGAAATTGTCGCCGGTAAGGCCGGTATAAAGAGGGAGATTACTGAAAGTGATATAAAACGTCCGGGGATAGAGCTGGCCGGTTTCTGGAAGTATTTTACCCCAGAGAGGGTAAATTTAATAGGGAAGACTGAAATATCATTTCTCAATGAACTGGATGCTGATATCTTAAAACATAGAATTGAACAGTTTGTTTCATATGATCCTGTCTGTATAATTGTTTCCAGTGGAGAAAAAGTTCCTGATCTGCTGATTGAAAAGGCACAGGAAAAAGGAATACCACTTTTTTCTACCAAGATTTCTACAACCAGATTTAGCAGTATGCTGCTGAATTATCTGGAAGAGAAACTGGCTCCAGTAAAGACAATTCATGGAGTGCTGGTTGATATCTATGGAATTGGAGTACTTATTACAGGTGAGAGTGGTATCGGAAAAAGTGAAACTGCGATTGAACTTGTAAAAAGAGGGCACAGACTTGTTGCCGATGATATAATAGAACTTCGCAAGGTTGGGGAAATGAGGTTAACAGGTATGGCACCAGAAAACTCACGCTATTTTTTGGAGATGCGGGGTATTGGTATTATAAATGTGAAAAATCTTTTTGGAGCTGGAGCTGTAAAGAATTCTTCCCCTATAAATCTGGTTACAAGGCTGGAGCACTGGAAAAAAGGTGAAGAGTATGAACGCCTGGGACTTGACAGCAGTAAAACAGAAATAATGGGTATTGGAGTTGAAGAAATTTTAATACCTGTCAAACCCGGGAGAAACCTTGCCCTTGTACTTGAAGTTGCAGCCATGAATTTCAGGATGAAGTCAATGGGATATAATGCTGCTGCAGATTTTGCTGAAAATATTTCGAAAAGATAACTGGAGGTTGTTGCCGGTGATTTTTGCTGTAAAAAAAGAAATTTTAGTAAAAATAATAACTTTTGCACTGATGATAAATATTATTTTTATGATATCATCGGTTGAAATCAGTGCTGAAAAAGCAGCTGACAGACATGTTATTTTTAATAAGTTAGATGCTGCTGGGGATGATTATGGGCCTGGCACCTACAATTATCCTTTAAACCGTATTTTTAAGTCAGAAGGGCACCTGTTTGATCTTCTGGCATTAAGAATCTATGAATCTGAAAAAAAATACAGTTTTGAATTTGAATTTGATAAACTTACCGATCCCTGGAACAGCAAATTTGGCTTCAGTCTGCCGCTGATAGAAATATATTTTGACAATAAAGATGGTGGAGCAGAACAGCTTTTCCAGAAAGGTGCCAATATAAGTTTTGCCGAAGATTTTAAATGGGATAAATATATTAAGATAAGTGGCTGGTGGGTGCGTCTGTTTGGACCAGATGATATAGGAAAGGATCTTTACAATTTAAATGAAAATGCACTTGTTGATCCTTTTGCTGCCGAAACAGCTGTTGTGGAAAAAAAGGATAATAAAATAATGATTAGAATTTCCAAAAAAGAACTGGGACTCCTTGATAACAGTAAATTTGTTCTGTTGATAGGAAGTTTTGATCCTTTTGGTTATGGACACTATCGAAGTGTTACAGATACTGCTTCTTCCTGGCAGTTATATGACTTAAGCGGGAGAGATATTAAAAATGTCCCCAGTGTGGTTGATATTCTGGTTTCTGATGGAAAAGATCAGAAAAAAATACTTTCTAAAGAAGATTTTCCAGTGGTTCCCTATCTGAGATTAAAACCACCGCTGCCTGATTCAAAAAAATCTGCTGCATATTATTTTACAGAAAATAATTTGATTATTGTATGTGCATTTTTGCTTTATTTATATTTAATCTTTATTTTTATTAAAAAGTATAAAGTTTAAAGAATAAATAGTTTAATAAGTCATTTATGTTAGCTATAATGAGTAATGGATAATAATGAATAATTTACAAAGTAATAAATCTAAAAATTCCAATATTCCTGCATCTCTCTTTTTGCAGCATAATTTAAAAAATGGAAAAACTTCATATAATATAAATTTTAATTTAAATATGGTACAGATTTAATAATGAACTGGGCGGGTACATAAAGTTATGGAAGAGGTGAAATAATGTCAGAAAAACCTTTAAAGTTCTGCCGGGATATTTTATCTAAAGTTTCCAGGAGTTTTGCTCTGACAATTCCTATGCTGGATGATGCAATTCGGGATGAGGTGCTTGTTACATATCTTCAGGACAGAATTCTGGATAATTTTGAAGATGAGGTAGAAGGAATAGAGTTTAAAAAAAGGAAAATGCTGATGGACACTGTCAGCATAATTTTTTCCAGCAGAGATTATGATAGAAACGAAGATTTTAAAATTATAGAAAAAAACAGCAGTTCAATAAAAAAACAGTCTTTAAGAGAGTTGAGTCAAAACATAAGACAGGTTTATGCAGCCTATGATAAATTTGATGATCAGATAAAAGCATTTTCCCACAGCTGGCTTGCAGAGATGAATCAGGGTATGCAGAAATATCTGCAGAATAAAGTGGAAACTTTTTCTGAACTGGATGAATACTGCTATTATGTGGCTGGAACTGTGGGAGGTTTTTTAACAGATCTCATCATTTACAAAATAGATATGGAAGACAGAAAAAAAGAATTACTTAAGGATAATTTTAATGAAGCAGGACTTTTTCTGCAGAAAGTTAACCTTATTCGTGATATTAAAGATGATCTGGAAAACAGAGCCAAACATTTTTGGCCTCTTGCAGATCTCAAAATCACTGAAGAGGGTCTGAGAGATCAAGATAATAAGGCGGCAGCCATTAGGGCTTTAAATACAATGCTTAAAGATGCCGGCAAACATACTGAAGCACTTGTTAAATATTACAGAGCACTTCCAGATGAGCTTTCTGGATATAAGAAGTTTTTTGCGGTAAATAATGCACTGGGTGCTGCCACTTTAGAGAAGCTAAAAGATAACAAAAAAGTATTTTACGGCAGCAGACCTGTTAAAGTTTCTAAAATTGAATTTCTGAAAATACTAAAATCACCAGAAAAATATTTTATCAAAAAAAGCAAAAAATTGAGCCTGTGATTGGGGAATATTATGAGTAGAGAAAAAAGTATTTTTATATTAATTAATCCTGCAGCTGGTAAGGGAAATATAAAAACATTTCCTAAAAGTAATCTTATTGAAGCAGGTTATAAGGTAGAAGAACAGCTCAGCAGAGGACTGGGGGACTGCACCAGAAGGGTCAGGAAAGCTCTAAAAAATGGTTTCACCACAATTGTAATTGTGGGTGGAGATGGTACCATCAATGAAGCAGTCAATGGGTTTTTCGAAGATGATAGGCTGATAAACCCTTCCGCATCTCTGGCCTTTTATCCTTCCGGTACCGGAAGTGATTTTGGAAGAACAGTTTTAAAAAATTGCAGAAAAATGGAAAAAATTAAGCTGCTTGAAATGATAGAAAATGGTATAATCAAAAAAGTTGATACAGGAAAAGTTATTTTTAAAGATAAAAATGGCAGGTTAAAGCAGAGATATTTTGTAAATGTTATGGATGGCGGTCTTGGAGCAGAAACAGCCTATCTCGTAAATAAACAGAAGAAAAAAGGTGAGGGCCTTCTAACATATTTAAAACAGGTTTTTGCAGCAGTCTTTAGATATAGGAACAGGATTTTTAAGCTTAAAGTTGATGGAGTAGAAAAGTTTTCAGCTGCAGCAAATACAGCAGTTGTGGCAAATGGAAAATATTTTGGTGGTGGACTTAAAATTGCGCCTGATGCAGAAGTTGACAGTGGTTACCTTGAGGTAGTTTTACTGGCAGATGTGACTGTATCTGCAATTTTTTTAAACTTATACAGACTGTTTACCGGCAGTATATATCAGCATCCAAAAGTTTTGCATTTTCGAGCCAAAACGGTGGAATTTTCTGCTGAACCTGAAGTGAAAATAGAGCTGGATGGAGAAACACCTGGTTTTGCACCGGTTAAAGCTGTGGTCTGTCCAAAAAGTCTTAATCTTCTTCTGCCCCGGCAGGACTGATGTTTTACTTTTTTATCAGCTTGATGTAAAATTAAATTAAGATAGAGTATATCGATTTTTGAGAGGAGCCAGTTAAAGCAGATGAAATTTTTTATAATAACAGGAATGTCTGGTGCCGGGAAATCACTTGCCCTTAATTATTTTGAAGATAAGGGCTATTTCTGTGTGGATAACCTGCCGCCAGCACTTATATCAAAATTTGCAGAACTATGTTCAAAGTCAGAGATGGATAAGATTGCACTTGTGAGTGATATCAGAGGACGAGAATTTTTTGCCGAACTATTTGAAGAACTTTCAAAACTGGAAGAACTACAGATTGATTATGATATATTATTTTTAGAAGCTTCCGATGAAGTTTTAATTAGGAGGTACAAAGAAAGCCGAAGAAGACACCCCCTTGATCAGGAAGGAAGGATTTTAGAAGCCATCAAACGGGAGCGTAAAATTTTAGAAGAATTGAAAGGTAGAGCTGCAGAAACAATTGATACCAGCAGTCTGGACATCAAAGAGTTTTATAAAAATCTCAGCCGCCTGCTTGATTTTGAGGAAAATCCAAAGGAATATCTGACTATTACTCTGCTTTCATTTGGATTTAAATATGGTCTACCTCGTGATGCTGATCTGGTTTTTGATGTAAGATTTCTTCCCAATCCTTATTATATTTCATCATTAAAAGACCACACTGGGGAAGAGGAAATAGTTCAGGATTATGTATTAAAATGGCCTGTTACTCAAAAGTTTTTGCAGAAGTTTTATTCTCTGCTGGATTTTTTGCTTCCTGAATACAGAAAAGAGGGAAAAAGCCACCTTACTATTGCTGTTGGTTGTACAGGTGGTAAACACAGATCTGTAACTACAGTTGTGAAGCTTGCTGAAAGATTAAAAAATATGGATTATAAAATAAATGTTGAACACCGTGATATAGACCAATAAGGAAGTGAAAGATTATGAATTTTTGGAAGTGGTTCTTACCCGGTCTGGGAGTTAAAAGATGGCTGTTTTTAACTCTGCTTGGAATGATAATTCTGAGTGCGGGAATTAATCCTTTTTTTGGATTTGATCTAACATTATATCTTGACAGTATATTATCAAATATAATAGCAGCTGTTTTTCCCGGCTATTATTCTGTCATATTAAAATTTTGTGGACTTTTTATGATTTTTTTCGGAATATTTATTATTTATTATTCACTTTATAAAATTAAAGATGAACTAAACAAACAGCTTGCCCCAAATGATGAGTTAATAGATATACTCTACAAAAAGAAAAAGCTCAAAAAAGGACCGGAAATTGTAGCTTTTGGTGGAGGAACAGGGCTGTCCAATCTGCTTAGAGGTTTAAAAAAATACAGTGATAATATAACAGCTGTAGTGACAGTGGCCGATGATGGTGGTAGTTCGGGCAGGCTCAGAGATGAGATGGGAATTCTTCCTCCGGGAGATATACGCAACTGCCTTGTTGCCCTTGCCGATAGAGAACCTCTTATGGAAAAACTCTTTCAGTATCGCTTTCAGTCAGAAGGACAGCTGGAAGGCCACAGTTTTGGCAATCTATATATCGCTGCCATGACTGAAGTGCTGGGGGATTTTGAAGAAGCAGTTAGAGCTTCCAGTAAAGTTCTTGCAATTCGTGGTAGAGTTCTTCCAGCCTCAAATGAAGATATAAAGCTGGGCGCACACTATCAGGATAGAGAAACAAGGATTGGCGAATCTGCCATTCCTGCTTATGATAAAAAAATAGAAGAAGTGTTTCTTAAACCGGAAACAGCTGCAACAACTCCAGAAGTTTTGGAAGCAGTAAAAAATGCAGAAATTATTCTAATTGGACCCGGAAGTCTTTATACAAGTATTCTACCCAATCTGCTTATAAAAGGTATTCCAGAATCTCTCAAAAAGAGCAGTGCATTAAAAATATATATTGCAAATGTTATGACCCAGCCGGGGGAAACAGATGGTTATACTGCAGCCGATCATGCACGGGCAATAATTGACCATGTTGGAGATGGATTATTTGACTATATAATAGTAAATGGAGAAAAAGGTTCTGATGAAGTGATGAAGCGTTATGAAGCAGAAGGTGCATTTCCGGTAAAGGTTGATGAAAAACGGCTGAAGGATATGAACCTAAAAATAATAGAAAAAAAACTACTGATGTCAGATAGTTATCTGCGTCATGATCCTGATGCACTGGCAGAGGTGATTTACAGATTGTACGAAAGTAGGTGAAAATATGTCTTATACAGATCGGGTAAAAGATGAGCTGACCCGGTATGAAAATAGAAGTTATGAGGAACAGCTTGCAGAGCTGGCGGCACTTATAAGAATGGATGGTTCTATTCAGATTTCTGATAGACACCTTGCTGTTAAAGTAAAAATTTATCACAGCAATCTTGCCAGAAGAATCTTCTCTTTGATAAAAGAAAGATTTGGTTTTAATATAGAGATTATTGTACGTCAAAATAGGAAATTTAACCGCAAACACAGCTATGAATTGATTCTGACACCACAGCCCGGGATAAGAGAGTTTCTACTTGAACTTGGATTTTTGAATTCGAAAAATAATCTTATTTTTAGGATAAAGGAAGAATATTTAAAGGATAGAAAGCTGGCCCAGGCATATTTGAGAGGTATTTTTTTGGGTGGAGGTTCTATAAACAGCCCCAAAAGTGAATATCATTTAGAATTCAGATGTGAGCGAAGCAGTCTGGCCGATGATCTTATCAACCTGCTTAAAAAATTTGATTTAAACCCACATCAGACCAAACACAAAGGAAATTATGTAATATATTTTAAAAATCATGAGGAAGTTGTCAAAAATTTAAATATTATCGGCGCACATAAGGCAATGCTTGATATGGAAAATATTCAAATTGTTAAACAGGTAAAAAATGACGTCAATAGAAAAGTGAATTTTGAAACAGCAAATCTTGAAAAAACAGTTTCTGCTGCTACAGACCAGCTGGAAAATATAAAACTTATTGAAAATGAAAAAGGACTGGATGTTTTAAGCAGCAGCTTAAA
>CAZLIW010000076.1:0-8098 GCA_964559325.1 uncultured Halanaerobium sp.
CTGATTCTTCCATTGCAGTAGGAATACCAATTTTTAAAATTCTTTTTAAAAGTTCAAAATCTAATTTAAAAAATTTTTCAAACTCCATTTTAATAGAACTTAAAGAAGACAGTGCTATAATAAAAAAGATTACTCCTCCACCAGCCCTGGCCACAGTAGTAGAAATAGCAGCTCCATTTAAACCAAGTTTTGGAAAACCAAAATTCCCAAAAATAAGTAGATAATTGCCAACTACATTTGCAATGTTAACTACTATATTTACCTTCATGGGAAGTTTTGTTTCTCCAGCCCCCCGCAGAGCAGCAGTTATTATAAATCCAATTACCATAAACACATACCCAGGCATCATAATTCTAAAATAACCTGTTCCAAGAGTATTAACTTCCTGATCTGCACCCATAAGTGAAAGTATATTAGGAGCGGTTATATAAAAAAAAGCAGCAATCAAGAGGCTTATTACCCCTGCCATTAAAATTGACTGCTGCAGAACATTTCCTGCTTTTTTGACTTTATTGGAACCAACAAATCGGGATACCAGTGCAGTTGTACCTACTCCAAGTGCAGAAGCAAGAGCAGTAGAAAAAAATAGTGGCTGCATTGTCAGACCAATTGCCGTCACAGAAGAAGCTCCCAGACGTCCAACCATCATCATATCTACTATATGTGTAATGGTTGCAAGCGACTGTTCTGCTATAACTGGCCAGGCAAGCTTTAATATTAATTTTTTTGCTGAAATATCTTCACCTATAACTGCCTTTTCAAGCCTTTTTTCTCCTGCTGACACTGGATCCACCTTCTCAATTTTCTATATAAAGACTTTTTTATTGATAATAAGCAAATAAATTAAACAGTAAATTAACTAAACCTCACACTGTTCATTAAAATTAAAAGTATCACCATTTACTATTTCTGTTATTTTTGGATGGTAACGATTATTGGAACTTGCTTTCAAATCAAAAAATCTCAATATCAAAAATGACAGAGGAAAAGATATTAGTGATCCTAAAATTCCGGCAACTTCTTCATTAACTATAAATCCAGAAAAAACATAAATTCCTGCAAAATATCCCAGAATAAGAGAAATAATCGGAACAAGATATACGACCATAGAAGCAAATAAAATAGGTTTGGTATCCATTTCAAGTATAACTGTTTCTCCAGGTTTTACTCCAATTGGATCATCAACCAGAACCTCCATTTCTTCAATTTCATGACTCTGTTCTCCCAGCAGACACTGTTTATTACATTTACTGCAGGCAGAAACTCTTTCTATCCGTACAAGACTTTTATTATTATCATTTTTTAAAACTTTAGCAAACTCCTTCATATTCTCACCTCATTTAATATATTATACTTTGACCGGAAAGAAAAATCAATTAAATAAACTGCATCTACTGCACTCAGAACATTTAGAAAATAGATAACTGTTACATCTGGGACATTTTATTTTCTTGAATTCTTTTATTTTAAGACCACAGGTTGGACAGGTTATTTCCTTTTTTAGTTTATCATTATCTATACTGCAGTTTTTCATAAAAATTCTCCTCAAATAATTTAGTAAGATTAAAATATAAGTAAATTAACTATACCACCTGTAATAAAAGCTGTTACCCAGCTTCCAAACCAGATATAAACTGCTTCTTTTAGATTTCTTTCCTTAATCATTATCATCATTGCAGCAATACACGGTACAAATAAAGTCAGTGTAATTAGAGCAACTGTAATCTGGGCTGATGTAAGAGAAATTGAAGTTAAACCTGCAGCTCCAAAATCTCTTCTAATTATTCCCATAATAAAAGCTGTAGTCGTTTCTGCAGGAAGACCAAGCCAGCCAGTAATAAGCGGTCTGGCAAACGCTGTAACTACATTTAAAAATCCAGTAGTTTCCATAACTGTTATCAATACTGCACCAAGAACAAAAATAGGGCCAGCCTCTCTGACAAATGCAGCTGTCTGCTGATATGTCTTTTTAAGAACATTAAGCAGTTTTGGCAGCCTTATTGGAGGTAAATCTATTAACAAATCACTTGATTCTCCGGGTAAAACTTTATTGAGAAATGTTCCGGCAAGTACATAAACAATAAAAATAGTGAGAACATAAACTACAACATAAAATAAATCTAATTTTGCAATCAAACCAGCTATCACTCCCAGCTGTGCTGAGCATGGTATAGCAAGTCCAAGCAAAAATATAGCAATAATTCTTTCCCTATTTGTGCCGAGTAATCTCGTGGTAATAGTAGCCATAGTAACACAGCCAAAACCAAGCAGCATTGGAATTATTGCACGTCCATTTAGACCTATTTTTTGCAGAAATCTATCAACAAGAACAGCTATTCTGGGCAGATAACCTGTATCTTCCAAAATGGAAAGCATTAAATAAAATCCGGCCACAAGCGGCATTAATAATCCAAATATATATGTTACCGACATAGTTAAAACTCCAAATTCTCCTGCCAGCAAATTTCCAATAAAATTGTCTAGACCAACTGTTGAAGAAATAAGTGATTTAACAAAAGGCTCATAATAACCCATAAAAAGCCAGCCTTCAGTAAATTCTACTACATATTGTGCCACAAACACTCCAATAAACTGATAAATTAAAAATAAAAGAACTAACAGCATAGGAATACCTGTCACAGGTTTAACCATATATTTGGCAATACCTGCAGCAAAACTGTTTTGTGTTAAATTATAATGTACAGTTTTAGCAGTTATTTTATCAACTCTTTTTCTTCTCAATGTATATATTTCTTCTCTTAATTTAGGATAATTATCTCCATATTTACATACCATAGACTCATCTTCTTCTAGAAGCATAACAGCTTCTGGAGATGAGCCTGTATCAGAACTGATATTTTTATATAACTTGTTTAATTTATTATCCTCTGAAAAAATTTTATTTCCTCTGCAGGCTGAATCTATTTTTTCTTTCAATTCCAAAAGACCCCTGTCTTTAACAGCGGCCGTTGGCACAACCGGAACACCCAAATCTTTTTCCAGAGCTTTAATATCTATTTCAATATCATTTTTTCCCACTTCATCCATCATATTTAAAGCAACAATAACTCTTTTATCCATATCTATAAGCTGTTGTGTCAAAAATAAATCTCTTTCTAAATGGCTTGCATCTACTACATTAATTATTATATCTGCAGAAATAATAAAATCCCTGGCCACTCTCTCCTCATCATTTATAGAGCCAACTCCATAAACACCAGGTGTATCATATACAGCATAATTTCCCATCTTACCACTGCTGATATCAAGTGTAGTCCCGGGATAATTAGAAACACTCACATATATTCCTGTCAGGTAATTAAAAAATATCGACTTACCTACATTAGGATTACCTGCAAGAACAATTTTTTCCTCAGCCTCAACACTGCTGTCTATATTAATCTGGCTGCACTGATCCATTAAAATATTTCCTTCTCTTTAACAGATATTTTTTCCGCCATCTTTCTTCCAATAGCAATTTCCTGCAGATTTTTCTTCAAAATCACAGGTCCTCCTGGAAGATGACCTGCACATTCTATTTCAGACCCTTCACCTATTCCAAAACGAAGTGCCTGTATCCTGGTATTTTTATCCTTTATTTTTTCTATTATAAATTTTTCTCCATGTTTAATATCTACGAGGGTCATTTTTTTACCTCCTGGTATATTCTATATTTATTATAATGAAAACGATTATCAATGTCAACGTATATTTGATAAAAATACTAGTCTTTTTATCAGGAATAAAAAACAAAGCCCATATCTCAGCTTTATATTCATGATTGAACATAAATACCGCTAAAATATGAGCTGTATAACACAAATTATTTTAATTTAAACTTCTCTATAAGTGATTTTAAATGCTGTGCCATATTTTCCATTTCATCTGCAGATGCAGATATCTGCTCAACAGTTGCACTCTGCTCTTCTGCAAGAGCTGATACCTCTTCAGCACTTGCTGAATTATTTTCTATTGCACTGCCAACAGAATCAACCGATTGATTGATCGTATCAATAATATCATCCAGTTTATTAGCAAATCTCTTCATTTCATTGACTTTATCTTTGGTATCATTGGAAGCTTCGACCATTTTATTTAAAGAATCGCCAGCCTGATTAATTATAGAAATCTGCTTTTCTACTTCCTCAATATTTGTATCCATAGAATTTACAGTAGCAGTTGTCTCAGACTGTATATCTTCAATTAAACTGGTAATCTGGGTTGTTACTTCAGAAGATTCTTCAGCCAGTTCTCTAACTTCTTCTGCAACAACAGCAAAACCTCTTCCCTTTTCTCCTGCTCTTGCAGCCTCAATGGCAGCATTAAGTGCCAAAAGATTTGTTTGAGAAGATATGCCTTCTATCATATCAACCATTTCACCTATTTCTCTGGATCTCTTACCCAGTTTTTCAATCGCCTGGGTGGCAAAATTAACTGTCTCACTAACAACATCAAGCTGATTTATAGCCTGCTGAATAGCTTTCTGGCCTTCATTAGCTGTCTGGGAAGAGCGATCTGCAACTTTTAGACTCTGCTCAGCATTTTCTTTTAAAGTTTCTCCCTCATTATCAAGCTGTACAGCTGCATCTTTCATATTTGCAATTTCTCTTCCTATATCTTCACTGCCCTGTGCTACTTCAGTAATACTGTGAGCAATTTCTTCAGAACTTCTACCAGTTTCCTCAGAAACAATATTTAGTTCTCCAGCAGCAGTTACAACTGCATCTGAATTATCATTGATGCTGGAAATTAATTTTTTTAATGTATCTATCATTTTATTAAAAGAAACTACAAGGCTTCCAATTTCGTCTGTCTTTTTACTGGAAACTTTTTGTGTCAAATCTCCAGCTGCTATCTTTTCAGCCTGACTGCTTATTTTATTAATTGGTGTTACTGTTGTTTTTGTAAGAATCCAGGCTATAAATGCTGCCAGAAGTGTGGTAATTATAATTGCCGCTATAAAGATAGTATCCGCTTTTGCAGAAATCGCTTCTCTTTCTTCCATCATTGAAGCAACCTCTTCATCAGTCAGTGCTATTATCTCACCTAAATTCTGACGGACACTATTTAAATCCGGTTTAACTTCTTCCTGAAAAATTCTAATAGCTTCTTCTTCTCGGCCAGCCTTAAAAAGTGATACAACTTCCTGACCGTGCCTATGTAAATGCTGATGAGGTTCTTCCATTTCTCTATATGGTTCAATATAATAATCTTCAGGTTCCATATTATAATACCAGTTTCCCAGATTACATTCTGTGTGATCTCCCAGTTCTGGAGCCGGCCCTCCGGCAAACATATCATAAATACTTATCATCCAGAGGTGGTGGTCTATTTCAAGATTTGCTAAAAACAGCTGCAGTTCCTGCATATCATCAATTTCATCATCAATATTTGTAACAAGGTGACTGTAGTGATATTCAACTGCACTAGAAATAATAAATAAAACTATGATTACCAAAAAAGCCAGTACAAATTTTGCAAACATTGAGCTTTTTATTTTTTTCAGCAAGATTATTCCCCCTATAAAAGCAATTTTAAAAAAATAAACAATTCTATTACAAAATATTTTTTCTTATCTACTTTTTTGCATAGATATCAATAAATAAATTATCATTCTTGATTCGAACTCAGCAAAAATTGTTATTTTGATGTTGAAAATATAAAAGTATTTTTTGCAATCTACTTAATTAAACTCAAAATAAACCTTTATCTTATTACCACAGTCATTAAATTCAATCCTATCAGCTGTTTTATTTATTATCACTAGACCTCTACCATTTTCGGCAAAAATAGGAAGTGTCTCCAGATCTCTTTTCTTCCACTCAAATCCTTCTCCCTGGTCCTCTACACTGATGCTGATATATTCTTCTTTAATTTCCAGATCGATTTTAATCTGACTGGAGTCATTATTTTTTCCACAGCCGTGTTCAACAGCATTTGCAATCATTTCCCTCATAACAAGTTCTATACGAAAATCCATATCTTCAATCTGCAGATTTTCTTCTTTAAGCAGCAGCAAAATATTTTCTACTACTCTAGAAATGGATTCTGTGCTTCCTTCTATTATAAACTGTTTTATAAAAGCTGGGTTTACCATACTAAGCACCTCAAATTTTTACAAATACCAATTCTCAAATCAGACTACTGAGATAATTCTTTTATTGCTTTTTCTTTTTCATAAAAAATTTTAATTATATTATCAATCTTTGTCACTTCAAGTACCCGCTTAACTTTATCATTGGGATTAAGCAAAATTAATCTATCTTTTTTGTCCCTCATAAATTTAAAAATAGAAAGTACAAATCCAATACCAGAACTATCAAGATAAGGAACAGAACTGAGATCAATGATTAAATCTCCCACATTATTTTTAGTAATCAGATCTTTGGACTCTTCTTTGATAGGATTTGAGTTTTCAAAATTAACTTCTCCAAAAATTTTCAAAATCGCTGTTTCCTGTTCAAAAATAAGTTCCAATTTTTTTTCCTTCATTTTTCCACCTCACAAATTTAATTTTACTGTTTTCTTTAATTGGATTTTATTTTGGGTATAAAAAAATATATTTTATTATAAAAATTATTATAACTTATATAAACTTTATCATTTTCAAACTTAAAATCATCTCTAACAAATTCATTTTTAATCTCTATAAATTCATTAAAACTATTCCCGCCAATTTGCTGCCAGTTTATATTATTATTTTTATCCTCGAAACTAAAAATTAAATATTTAGGATTATTGTAGGCTTTAATATGTAGAGATTTTAAAACTTTAAAATTATTCTCTTTCAGCAAAATACTTTTTATTATATTCTTTAATTTAACAAAAGAAGAAACTTTATTCCCTTTACAGCTCTTCTCCAGAAAATTAAATATTTCTTCTAAAATATCTCTATTTGATAAATCAGATCTGGCTGAATTCCATTTCTTTATTTTATCTTCAAGTCTGTTTAGTATCAAAAAAGTAAGATCATCTTTTATTCTGCTGTCAGCAGCAAAATTATGAAAATCAGCATAAATAATATCTTTCAAAAAAGGTGCCGGACAGCTTTTATAAAAATGCAATATTTTATCTATCTGATCATAATAACTTATCCCACCGACTTCCTGTTCTAAAAGTCCATCAGTTGTCAGTAAAATTATAGAATTTTCATCAATCATTATTTCTTTTTCTTCAGGAGTTTTATCTATAAATGCAAGTGCAGTAGAAATTGGAAGTCCACCTGTTTCAATTTTTTCTAACCCTTTATCTGCATCAATTTTAAAAATAGGATACTGAAACCCTGCACTACAATAACTTAATCTATTTTTATTCATATCCAGCAGACCTAAAAAAATACAGACCAAATAATCATCCGGAAATCCTTCTTCCTGATAAGCTTTATCTATAAACTTCATCAGTTCTTTTGGAGATATCATTTCACCCGGATTGTGGCGGAGCTTTAAAAAACTTTCAATTGTATCATTTATAAAAATAGATAAAAGTGTACTATCGATTCCATGTCCTGAAACATCAAAATAATAAACCAGATACTGATCAAAAAAAGGACTCATTGATTCATGATCAATTTCCAACACATTATAATAATCTCCACCAATATATTCTGCCGGTCGATAATAGGTGCTGATTATTATTTCTCCGGTATCAGGTAATTTTTTGGGCAGCATTCTTTGGTGAACATCTCTTGCTTTCTTAAACTTTCTTTTTATATTTTCTTCTAAATCAAATATGTTTTTATCTTTTTCTTTTATCTTTTCTTTTAAAATCTTAATCCTCTTCAATAGATCATCCAGCAAATAATTAAAAAATATTAATGATGCTGTAATAAAAAAAATAATATAAATAAAATCAAAAGCAAAAACATAATAAAAAACAACTGCTGAAAACAAAAATACAGAAAGCAATACAGACAGCTTTTTAATATTAATTTTTTCTTTCTGCAACTGCTCTTCCCCCCACTCTACAACTTCAAACAGTTAAAATACATATTTTTATAATTCATTTTAGACAAGTTAAGCATATTTGAAAACATTTAATAACTCTATTTTAAATTTAATTAAAATAGCAGAATTTATTGATTAAACTCTTCTTGATTGAA
>CAZLIW010000077.1:0-7941 GCA_964559325.1 uncultured Halanaerobium sp.
CTAAAAGAATACTGTAAAATGATATCTCTTGACATTAAATCCAGCAGAATAATTATTTATTTTTCTGGATTTTTACTGATTATTAACAGTTATTTTTCAGTCAATGATTTTTTTAATTTACCATATGGAATTATTATATTTATAATTATAATTTTACTTTATTTAGATTTACTGCTTAATTATGATGACAGAAACTTTCTAAAAAATTTAAGTTATCAATTTTTTGGAATTATATATATTGCAGGAGGAATGTCTTTTGCTGTTTTTTTAAGAGATTTTTCTCTGGAACCGTTTCAAAACACTTTTGCTCTGTGGCTGGTATTAATTGCAACCTGGATAACAGATTCAGGTGCATATTTTAGTGGCAAAAAATTTGGGAAAAAACAGCTTGCTCCTAAAATAAGTCCTAATAAAACTATAGTAGGCGCGATTGGTGGAATATTATCTACTGCAATTTTTATTCTGTTAGTAGGTTATTTTTTAGAAATCATTTCTTTCTACTGGATTGTTTTTTCATTTCTACTGCCAGCAACTGCCATTATTGGTGACCTTTTTGAATCCTGTTTAAAAAGAAATTTAGGAGTTAAAGATACTGGGAACATAATTCCCGGCCATGGTGGAATTCTTGACAGATTTGATAGCTTTATATTTACTGCACCGTTTACTTATTATTTTCTTTACTTTCTTTTGGTGGTGTAATTAATGACTATTAAAAAATGGTACAGCAGATATTTTTTAATGTTTATATTTTTATTTATTTCTCTGTTTATTATTAAACATGTTTTTATCTATTTCACACCTTTTATTATAGCTGCTGTTTTATCCAGCCTTATAAATCCAGTGGTAGATTATTTTGACAGTTTAATCCCAATAAATAGGGGATTTATAGTTGTTTTAGTTCTTATTTTAGTTCTTATTTTACTTATTTCTATGCTTATAGTTGGTGGTGCTCAAATATATCTGGAATTAAATCGTCTTTTAAAAAATCTGCCGGATTATAAGAGTATCGGCAGCAGATTTCAGTGGATAGTAAACCAAAATGAGCAGTTTGATCTTTTTCTGGAAAATCTTGATATATCAGAACCTGTAAAAGATGCTATAAACAGCAATTTCCAGATGATTTATGATGGAATAAGGAATACCATTATATCTTTTATAAATAATACACTTGATTTTTTGAGCAGGCTGCCAAATATGATGATGATTCTGTTTATAAGTTTTATTGCTACTTTTTTTATAAGTAAAGATAGAGATAAAATCAAAACTTTTCTTGTGAAGTTATTTCCTAAGGAAGTACAGCCCAAAATTGCCAATGTTTTTTCACAGCTCAACATATCTGCCATCGGATATATTAGGGCCATGCTGATATTAATTTCAATCACAGGTATTATTACAGGTTTGGGCTTAACTTTACTTGGTAATCAATATGCAGTGATTTTTGCTGTAGCTGCCGCAATTCTGGATCTTATTCCTATTATTGGCCCGGCTATGCTGTTTTACCCCTGGATTATTATTTCTCTTTTGATGCAGAACATTTCTTTTGCTTTCAGTCTTGTTATTTTACATGCATTTATTGCCGGTATTAGATCGGCTTCAGAAGGAAAAATAATGGGTAAAAACCTTGGACTGCATCCATTAGCTACTATGACTGCTATATATTCGGGATTTAGAATTTTAGGTGGAATTGGTGTTGTTGTTGGACCATCATTTCTTGTCCTTGTCAAAGCAATTATTGACTCTGAGCTTATAGATATAAAGGAGTGAAAAGATGAAAGAAATTATTATTCTGGGTTCTACAGGTTCTGTAGGAACTCAGACATTAGAAGTAATAGATAATTTAAATAACTGGAAGGTTAAAGTCCTTACTGGATATGCAAATACTGAACTGTTAGAAAAACAAATTAAAAAATACAGACCTGAGTATGCTGTAGTAGTTGATAAAAATAAAGCCGCAGAGTTAAAAAAGATAATAACTGGAAAGACCACAATTTTAGCGGGTGAAAATGCTTTAATTGATGCAGCTTCTGAAAATGCAGACCTGGTTTTAAATGCTGTTGTTGGTGCTGCAGGACTTAAACCCTCTATAGCAGCTGTAAAGGCAGGTAATGATCTTGCTCTGGCTAATAAAGAAAGTCTTGTTATTGGTGGTAATATTTTAACTAAAGCTGCAAAACAAAATAACATTAATCTGCTTCCTGTAGATAGCGAACACAATGCTATTTTTCAGTTGCTGAAAAATCATCAAAAAGATCTTAAAGAGATTATTTTAACCGCATCTGGTGGACCTTTCTTTTCTTTTACACATGAACAGCTAAAAAATGTTTCCGTAAAAGATGCACTTAATCATCCCAACTGGGAAATGGGTAATAAAATAACAATTGATTCTGCATCACTGATGAACAAAGGACTGGAAGTTATAGAAGCTCACTGGCTTTTTGATATAAGTTATGACCAAATAAAAGTACTTATTCATCCACAGAGTATAGTTCACTCTATGATTAGGCTGACTGATGGTACTATACTTGCGGAAATGGGTGCAGCAGATATGAGAACACCTATTCAATACTGTCTGACATATCCTGACAGACAGAAAGTTATGACTGGTGATCTGCAGCTGGAAGAAATAGCACTGCTTGATTTTCATAAACCTGATACAGAAAAATTTCCAGCTCTGGATTATGCATATACTGCCGGCAGAGCAGGTGGAACTTTTCCAGCTGTGCTAAATGCCAGCAATGAAGTTGCTGTGAATTATTTTCTCCAGGCAAAGATACCTTTCTTAGCTTTAAATAGAGTTACCGCATCTGTACTGGATCTACATGAAAATAATTCAGATCCAAATTTAGATGAAATTATTGCTGCTGACAGATGGGCCAGAAAGACAGCTATGGAGGTTATTGATAAATGGTTCTAACTATATTTACATTTATTGTAGTACTGGGAGTTTTAATTTTCATTCATGAATTTGGGCACTATATAACAGCAAAAAAATCTGATATACTGGTAGAAGAATTTGCACTTGGTTTTGGACCAAAATTAATTTCTAAAAAAGTCGGAGAAACAGTTTATTCTATCAGAAGTATTCCACTGGGTGGATTCTGTAATATGGCTGGAGAGTTCCCTGCTGATGATGAAGATATGGACGAAAAAGAAAGAACAATTTACAAAAAAGCAGAAGGAAAAAACAGGCTATTTCATCAGAAATCAGCCTTTAAGCGTTTTGCAGTAATATTTATGGGCCCTGTAATGAACTTTCTTTTGGCCGGGTTTATATTTATTTTAATTTTCTCTGTTTTTGGTGTTCCTGTATCAACTTCAAATGAAGCTGTATTGGGAGAAATCATTCCAGAAAAACCGGCTGCTGAAGCAGGTCTGCAGCCCAATGATAAAATAATATCTATAGATGGAACCCCGGTGAAAAGTTGGAAGGAAATGGCATCATTAATCAAAGAAAATTCTTCTGAAGTAATAAAAATTAAATTTGAAAGAAACAAAAAAATTCAGCATGTAACTATAATACCTGAATACAGCAAAGAATCCGGTGGAGGTATAATCGGAATATATCCACAGCTAATTAGAAAAAATATACCATTTTTTGAATCAATAAAACTTGGTATTTTTCAGACATTTAGAGTAATACAGTTTACTATTATGGGTTTTGTACAGATGATTTCCAAACCTTCTGCCTCAGATATTGGTGGCCCCATCATGATTGCATCGATAGTCGGACAGGCGGCTCGTGTTGGAATATTAAATGTTTTAAACTGGACAGCCATAATAAGTATTAATCTTGGTATAATAAATTTGCTTCCTTTTCCTGCACTGGATGGAGGTAGAATATTATTTATAGTAATTGAAATGATTAGAGGAAAAGCTGTTGATGCAAAAAAAGAGAATTTTGTACATTTAATAGGATTTGCAATTTTAATTATGCTTATGATATTTATTATTTATAAAGATATTATGAGGAGTCTTTTTTAAAAGGGGGATTCAAAAGAGGTGTTAATTGATGTATAAAAGAAGAAAAACTAAAAAGGTCTTTTTTGGAGATGTTCCAGTAGGTGGTAATTCTCCTATATCTGTTCAGTCAATGACAAATACTAGAACTTCTGACATTAAAACTACAGTTGAACAGATAAATAGATTAGAAAAATTAGGCTGTGAAATAATAAGAACAGCAGTACCTGATATGGAATCCGCAAGGGCAATAAAGCAGATAAAAAAAGGAATTAATATTCCTATTGTAGCTGATATTCACTTCGATCATAAACTTGCACTGGAATCGGTAAAATCAGGTGTGGATGCACTGCGCATAAATCCGGGAAATATTGGAGAAGAAAACAAGATAAAAAAAGTGGCGGAAGCCTGTCAAAAAGCTAATATACCGATAAGAGTTGGCAGTAATTCAGGTTCAATAGAAAAATCTATTTTGAAAAAATATGATGGACCTACAGCAGAGGCGATGGTAGAAAGTGCACTGCAGAATGTCCGCGTTCTGGAAGATAATAATTTTTTTGATATTGTAATATCTCTCAAATCAACCAGTATATTTACAACACTAGAGGCTTATTCCCTTATGGCTAAAAAAGTGGATTACCCTTTTCATATTGGTATTACTGAAGCAGGAACTCCCTGGAGGGGCACTATTAAATCATCTGCCGGTATAGGGTCACTGCTGAGCGCTGGACTGGGTGATACACTCCGTGTTTCTCTGACTGCTGAACCGGAAGAAGAAGTTCGTGTTGGCTGGCAGATATTAAAATCTCTCAAACTGCGCAAAAATGGAGTGGAAATTATATCCTGTCCAAGCTGTGGAAGAACCGAAATCGATCTAATTCCTCTGGCTGAACAGATAGAAAAATTTACCGCTCATATTGATAAAAATTTAACAATAGCAGTAATGGGATGTGCGGTCAATGGTCCTGGTGAAGCACGAGAAGCAGACATAGGTATTGCAGGAGGGAAACAGGAAGGACTTATTTTCAAAAAAGGAAAAGTAATAAAGAAAGTTCCAGAAAAAAAACTTTTAGAAGAACTTTTAAAAGAAATCGAAAATATTTAATTTAATTGGAGTGATTTATATGCGAATGTCAAAACTATATTTACCAACACTAAAAGAAGATCCTTCTGAAGCAGAAATAATCAGCCACAAATTGATGCTTAGAGCAGGAATGATGAGAAATCATTCCTCCGGGATCTATTCTTATCTTCCACTCGGATACAGAGTTATTAAAAAGATAGAAAAAATCATTAGGAAACATATGGATGCAAGCGGCTCACAGGAAGTTTTACTGCCTGTAATGCAGACATCTAAAATATGGAAAAAATCAAAAAGATGGGATAGGTTTGGACCTTTAATGATAAAATTTAGTGACCGCAAAAATAGAGAATACTGCCTGGGTCCAACACATGAAGAAGTAGTAACCGATCTTATAAGAGATGAAATACGCTCATACAAAGATCTTCCATTAAATCTTTATCAGATACAGACAAAAGTTAGAGATGAAATAAGACCTCGTTTTGGTGTTATGCGGGGACGAGAATTTATTATGAAAGATGCCTACAGCCTTGATAGAGATTATGAAGGACTGGACAAAAGTTATCAGGATATGTATGATGCATATGAGAAAATTTTTGCTGAATGTAGTCTTAAAGCAAGATCTGTTGAAGCAGATACAGGAGCTATGGGTGGAAAAGACTCACATGAATTTATGGTTTTAGCCGATTCTGGAGAAGATAATATTGCATTCTGTGACAGCTGTGAGTATGCTGCAAATGTTGAAAGAGCTTCTGCAGAGTTAAAGCTAAATGAATCAAACTCTAAAAAAGAAAATTTAGAAAAAGTACATACACCGGATATTAAGACTATTGATGCTTTAACTGATTTTCTTTCATTGCCGGCAGAAAAAATGATTAAGTCAATTGCGCTTATAGCAGATGGAAATCCTATTTTAGCACTTTTATCCGGTGATGATGATTTAAATGAAATTAAGCTGCAAAATTATTTAAATGCTGATGAAATGCGCCCTGCTGAAGAAGAAGAATTTAAACCTATGTTTAACAGTACTGCTGGTTTTATAGGACCAATTAAAATGAATCAAAACGTTAAAATTATAGCTGACAGTCGGTTAGAAAATATATCTAATGCTGTTTCTGGTGCAAATGAACAGGATTATCACTATAAAAATGCAGCTATAAATAGAGACTTTAAAGTCGATGACATAGTAGATTTGAGACTGGTAAAGGAGGGTGACAGCTGTCCAAAATGCGGTGGCCAATTAAATATTAAATCCGGTATTGAAGTTGGACATATATTTAAACTGGGCTGTAAGTACAGTGAAAGTATGGGAGCTGTCTATCTTGATGAAAACGGGCGAGAACAGCCGATAGTAATGGGGAGTTATGGTATTGGAGTAACAAGACTGGTAGCAGCTGCAATTGAGCAGAATAATGATGAATATGGTATTATCTGGCCAAAATCAATTGCTCCATATCAGATTATTATTCTACCGCTTGGAAAAGGTGATGATGTAAAAAATAAATCAGAAGAAATATACATCAAACTTAAGGAAGCCGGTTTTGAAGTTTTAATTGACGACAGAAATGAAAGAGCAGGAGTTAAATTTAATGATTCTGAGCTGATTGGTATTCCTCTGCGCCTAACACTTGGTTCCAGATCATTAAATTCAGGTATAATTGAAGCAAAATTAAGATCCAGTGGTAAAGAATATGAGATAAATCTGGACAATTATTTAGAAGAAGTTAATAAATTATACAAAGAAATTGATTAATTATAATTAGTTATAAGGTGTGATTTTTGTGGACATTTCAGCGTTAATACCCGCCTACAACGAGGAAAAACAAATATCCGGTGTTTTAAATACACTAATTGAAATTAATTATCTAAAAAAAATCTTAGTGGTTAATGATGGCTCAGAAGATAGAACTTCCGAAATAGCATCTTCTTTTGGAGTAGAGGTTATTACCCTGCAGAAAAACAGAGGTAAAGCGGCCGCTGTAATGGAAGGAATTAAACACTTAAATTGTGATATTGTTGTTCTGCTGGATGCTGATCTAATCGGCTTAAAAAAAGAACATATTGATCAGCTTGTAGAACCTATGTTAAATGATGATTTAGATATGTGTGTGGGTGTTTTTCGAAACAGCAGCAGTATTGCAGAAATTGCACAGCAGATCACACCTGATTTGTCCGGACAGCGAGCGGTAAAAAAACACATCTTTTATCAAATTGAGAATTTAGAAGAATCAGGATTTGGAATTGAAATAGCTTTAAATAGATATGTAAAAAAACACGGCAAATCATTTCAGGTTAAACTAAACAATTTAAGCCATGTAAAAAAAGAAAAGAAATTTGGGTTTTTAAAAGGTTTTATAGAAAGATTAAAGATGTATTTAGATATAATAAAAACTTTTTTTCTTAATTTATTTAATTGAGCTATAAATTCAGGAGGAATTTTAATGAACAGGGCAGTATGCTGTAATATGGATAATAACAATACTCCTTTTAAATATATTTTATGTGATGAGGAAAATAGCAAAATTATGCTTTTAACAGAAAAAAGTGTGTCATCAGAAGAAATTGAACTTTTTATTAAAAATAAATTGGAATCTTTAAACGGCAAATATCAAATAGAAGTGATCGATGATTTAAGTATACAGGAAGAATTAACACTAATCTGGCCCCATATAATTCAAAAATTTAAAGATGAATTTTGTTTTACTACCAACTGGCTTAAAAGGGCCCGTATTTTTGTGAAAGATAATCAATTAATGCTAAAAATGGAAACAGAAGTGGCCAAAAAAGCTCTTTCACAAAAAAAAGTGATTGTTTTTTTGGAAAGAAGTATAAATAAATATCTTCCACAGATAAAAAAGGTAACCGTTCATAATGGTGATTTTCTGAAAGATATTAAAGAAAAA
>CAZLIW010000078.1:0-7872 GCA_964559325.1 uncultured Halanaerobium sp.
ACTCAAACTCTAACTCATACTCTAACTCAAGAACAAACTCAAAAACAAACTCAAAAACAAACTCAAAAAAAATAAATGTTCTGATTCAAAATCAGAACGAGATAAGGTGGCAAAAATATTAAATTTGTCAGCAAATCAAGGTTATTCAAAACAGCAGTTAAGTTTATCGCTCTGATTTCAAAAAAAGTTTTTGTGAAAGAATGCAAAAGATACTGCACAATTATTTTCATAAAAGGACTGAATAAAAAAGGCAGAAGAATCCGCAAAAAACCAATGAAATATCAGGAAAAGTCATTAAAGATAGGTGGACAACAATGAAGTTAAATAAGACACTGCTTAGAAATGAAAAATTGTCAATTTAAACTGTTAAAGTGCTTTAAGTGATGATATAATAATTTAAAATGGCAATTTAAATTTATATATCTATAATTGGAGGACTATCAATGCAGAATAGGGAGAATGAAGCAGGAGAGAAGTTTAACTGGAAAGTACTGATAATTATTACACTGGCAACAATGACAGGGGGGCTTTACAGAAATGGCATTATGACTCTTTTTCCATTTATCCAGGCAGAATATGGACTTGGTAAAGCTCAATTGGGATTATATTCAACTTTCATTTACATAAGTTCGGTGTCAGTTTCGGTTTTTTCTGGCTGGATAGCTGACAAATGGGGAACTAAAAAATCTATGATAGTAGGACTCAGCTGTATGGGTGTTTTTATTTTTCTGCATTCCTATTCTATTAATTTTATGATGATGCTGCTTTTAGCATCAGCAACCGGACTTGGTTTGAGTATTATTCTGCCGACCGGAACAAAAGGTGTTGCAGAATGGATTTCGAAGGAAAATAGATCTACTGCAGTTGGAATTATAACTCTGGGGCTTTCTTTAGGAGGAGTTATCGCCGCAAGTATCCTGCCCTGGACTGCATCTGTAGCCGGCTGGAAAACAGCGGTTATTTTGCTGTCATCTACTTATTTTGTTGTTTCACTGGTTTTTTTCATTTTCTATAAAAATAAAAAATCAGCAGAATTTAAAGGAGAAGATGGTAAAGGAAAAGGCAAAAACAAAAAACCTGCTATTTCTGAACAACTTAAGATACTTTTTAAAGATAAATATCTGCTGGCCCTTTGTTTTCTGGGAATAATGTTTGGTGTTGCATCAGGAATAACTGCCACTCATTTTACACTCTATCTTTACTCAGATTTTGGGTTTTCTGAAGTCGCTGCCGGATTCGGTTTTATGGTTTTTCAGCTGGGAAGTATGACAGGTAGACCTGGCTGGGGAATATTAAATGACAGGCTGCTGGGAGGAAAAGATAAGACCGGATTTAACCTGGTTGCAGTTTTAATAACTTTAACAGCAGTTGTACTATCATTTCTTAGCAAAATAGATCCTCATATTTCTATAATTTTATTTATTGCTTTTGTTCTCGGCAGTGTAGGTAGAGGATGGCACGGTCTTTATTTTTCTGCTGTATCAAAACAATTGGGAGATGAAGATACAGGTATGGGAGTAGGATTGTCACTTCTTTTTGTACGTTTTGGAATAATAATTGGACCTCCAATTTTTGGTCTTATTGCAGATAAAACAGGTTCATACAGTTTAAGCTGGCTGCTCATGGCTGTCTACACTGTAACCGCACTTTTTATAAGTAATATACTTCTATCCAAATCAGAAAAATCAGCTGTAAAATATTAGACAGCAAAATCAGCAGTGATAATTTGATTAATATTAGACCAGTTTCTGCAGAAAATAATAATTCAAACATTTTATATGTTGAGGAGGCAATTTATGAGTAAAAAAGAAAGAATTCAAAAAGAGAAAAAAATATGGGATGAAATTTCTTATCGCTATGACAAACAGAACCGGCATTTAAAAGATGCGTTTAATAAATCAATAGAAAAAAGTAAAAATTTAATTAATGAAGATGATAAAGTTATGGAAATAGGATGTGGGACAGGAATAGTAACACTGGGTGTGGCAGAAAAAACAGAAAATATAAAAGCATTAGACCTTTCTGAAGAAATGATAAAAGTGGCTAAAAGAAAAGCTGAATCTGTGGATAAAAATCATATTGAGTTTATGGTGGGGGATGGATATAATATTGACTGTGAAGACGAAAGTTTTGATGCAGTTTTAATGTTTAATCTGCTGCACATTATAAAAGAACCCCTTACTCAGATCAGAGAAGCAAAAAGAGTGCTAAAAAAGGGCGGCAAATTAATTACAGCAACAGACTGCTACAGTGAGCCAGTACGATTTGGAGTTAAGTGGAGGCTTATACTGCAGAATATTTTACACAAATTTAACTTTTTGCCTTATATCAATAATTTTAAAATTGAAGAATTAAAAGAACTGTTTATAGCAGAGGGATTTAAAATAATTGAAGAAGAAGTGCTGTATGAAGAGCCTGTTAATTATTATATTGCTTTAGAAAAATTATAGATTAGTTAGTTTTTTTACTAACTAATGCCACTTCCCCCAGCGCCGATATTTTTCAGGTCATTTTCTTTTCTCATGATAGCAAATGCTTCTCTGGTAATACTGGGGACCTTACTGGTGGTATCGGTAAAGTTTTTAACAAGTTCTTTTTTCTGCTCTCTACTTAGTTCAGGTTCGCCAAAATAAAATGAGGTATGAAATGATCCCTACTTATAATTTTGTTTTAATTTATTTTATCATGTGAATTGAAACTAACATAAAAAGGATATTTATGTATATATCATAAATCAAATATAAAATGACAAATTGAATATTTATTTATCAGAAGATTATCAGTCTTAAATTAATAATAAAATTACATACAGCAGCAAATCACACCAGTTTGATTAATATTACTAATTAAAAGGAGCAATTGAAGTTGATAAAATTCAGGAATCTATCTATAAGAAATAAGATTTTATTTGGTATAGGTCTCAGCTTTCTAGCAGCAATGATTTTTTTAATGGCAGCAGTTTTCTACCAATTTGAAGATCTATCCAGCACTAATGGGACAGTCCTGGAAGAAAAACTACTTGAACAAGTTTATAATAAATACCGCAATCTTGTTAGAACCAGGGCAATTGTTCTTGCTGAAATTTATAAGAATAATGATAATTTAACAGCTGAAGAAAAAGAAAATTTGATAGCAGAAATAAACAGAGAATCTAATCTCGAAGACAATTATTTTTATATATACAGTCGAGAAGGGAAAACAATTTCTCTGCCTCCAACACCAGAACTTGAAGGTCAGAACAGGATGGAGTATAGTGTAAAAAACAGATATCTGCTCAAAGAGATGTTAGAAGTAGTGAAAAAGGGTGGTGGACAAATAACATATCCTTACATAAATCCAGAGACAGGGAATATAGAAACCAAATACGGTTATGTAGAGCCGGTACCTGGGACAGATCTTTTTGTTGGTTCAGGTGGTTATGAAACAGAATTCAATGAAATCGTCGGTAGCTCAATTGAAAAAATAGACGAAGTCAGAAATAAAACACTTTATCTGTCACTGGCAATTTTTGCAGCTGTAACAATAATAATGTTTATTATAATTTTAGATATCTCCGGGTATTTCAATAAGCAGATTAACCGATTAATTTCTGCATTTAAAGAAGTGGAAAAAGGCAGACTGGATTTAAATTTAACCTATGAGAGTCGAGATGAATTTGGCAGGCTCACCAGAGGTTTTAATGCTATGCTTAATAAAATTAATAATTTAACCTATAATGATCCTCTGACAGGACTGCCAAATATGAATTTTCTGCAGATGAATCTCTGTGATGCAGTTGAAGATAATAAAAATTCCAGTAAAAATCTTTATTTATTTACCCTTATAACAGACAATTTAAATCTCATTAACAGCAATTATGGTTTTCAAAAAGGAAATAAACTTTTGAAAGAAATATATCAGCGGCTTGATAAGGAACTGAGCAGTAAAACAATCATAGCACGCAAAAATGATGAATTCATCTTTTATTTTACTTCCAGAAAAGGCAGAGAAAAAATGCTGTCTTTTACCTCAGAAATTTTAAAAAATCTTTCTTTTCCATATGAAATAGATGAAGATATGATATATATAAAACCTAAAATCGGAATTGCAGAAGCAGCTGCTTCAGAAGAAAACTGCAGCAGTCTGTTAAAAAAATCCAGAATTGCTGTACATTTTGCAGAGGATAAAAAGAAGATAGCTTTTTATAACAGAAAAATGGATGGAAAATTATCCGGTAGAATGAATCTAGAAAATAAACTCCGCTATGCAATAAAAGAAGAGCAGTTTGAACTTTATTATCAGCCGCAGATTGACGGCAGAAAAGATAGAGTTGTTGGTGTAGAAGAACTTATTCGCTGGAAACATCCGGAAAGCGGTCTCATATCACCTGGGGAATTTATTCCTCTGGCAGAAGATACAGGTATGATTCTGGAACTTGGAGATTGGATATTAAAAAAATCTATAAAACAGCTTAAAATATGGAATAAAAAGGGCTATGATGATATTAAAATGTCTGTAAATATTGCTCCTCAGCAGTTTCAGGAAGATGATTTTATAGAAAAAATAAAAACCACTTTAAATGACTATGATATAAACCCGACACTGCTTGAATTGGAAATTACAGAGAGAACTGCTATTAGAGATGTAGAATATACAGTAGATGTTTTAAACAAACTTAAAAAATTAGGAGTATCAATTTCTATAGATGATTTTGGTACAGGATATTCTTCACTGGAATATTTAAACCGCTTTGCTATAGATAAACTAAAGATAGATAAATCTTTTCTGCATGAGAGAGATAACTTTAATATTGTAAAAACAATAATAATGATGGGGCGCACATTGAATCTGGAAGTTGTGGCAGAAGGGGTAGAGACAGAAGAAGAACTTGATTTTTTGGCGGCAAATGGATGTTATCTCTATCAGGGTTATTATTTTGCCAGACCTGCACCAGCCGAAGTAATCGAAAAGAACTTTTTAAAGAACAGGGGCTTAAAAGATGAAATTTAAAATAAAACATTTTAATGAACTTAATACAGATATTTTATATAAAATCCTAAAAACGAGAATAGATGTATTTGTAGTAGAACAGAACTGTCCTTATGCAGAATGTGATAATAAAGATCAGCAGTCCTATCACCTCTATTATGAAGAGAATGGGGAAATTGCTGCCTATTTAAGAATATTGCCTGCCGGCCTTTCTTACAGAGAACCTTCGATTGGCAGAGTTCTTGTGGCAGATAAATTCAGAAGGTTGGGGTATGCTGAAAAAATGATGAAAACTGCTGCTGATTTTATCAAAGAAGAATTTGCAGCAAATTCAATCCGTATTTCTGCCCAGGAATATTTAAATGATTTTTATCAGAGTCTGGGCTATAAAAATGTTTCTAAAGTTTATCTGGAAGATGATATACCTCATATTGAAATGCTGCTTAAATTTTAGATAATAATTTTTTAGATGATAATGATTTAGGGAGGGAAAATATGGCTGTTAAAAAAGTTCTAAAAATGGGTAACCCAATATTGCGAAAAAAATCTGAAGAGATAAAAGAATTTGATAAAGACCTGGAGGAAATTGTTGAAGACTTAAAAGATACACTAATTAAGCTGCAGCAGAAGAAGAAAACCGGTAGAGCTCTAGCTGCACCACAGATAGATTATTTAAAAAAAGTAGTTTATGCCAATCTACCTGATGAAGAAATAATTATGGTCAATCCAGAGATAACCTGGAAAAGCAGTGAAATGTTTTATGTTTGGGATAGCTGTTTCAGCATGGATATAGCTTTTTTTGTAAAGATTTTGCGTCATAAAAAAATTAGAGTGAATTATACAACTCCAGAAGGAGAAAATATAGAGCGAGAATTTACAGATAATATGTCAGAACTTTTTCAGCATGAGATAGATCATCTATATGGAATAATGGCAACTGACCATCTTAAAGATAATAAAAATATCATAATGCGCAGTGAATACGAAAAAAAATACAGCAGTTAATAACTCTGCTGCATCTCGGCCATAGATTTTTTTAGAGTCTTAATTAACCAGAAAGCCATTAAAACAAAAGCAGTGATTTCTGCCAGAGGAAAAGCCAGCCAGGTCGCATTTAGACCCCATATTTTTCCTAAAAAATACATGCCGGGAATCAATAAAAATGCCTGTCTGAGAATTGTTATTATCAGGCTTGGAGTTCCTTTTCCTATTGCCTGGAAGCTGGCAACTCCAATTATATTGAGCACCATAAAAAGGTATGAAGTACTGACTCTTCTTAAAGCAGGAACACCGATTTTGAGCAGATCCGGATCATTATTAAACAATCTTATTAGATTTTCTGGGAAAAGCTGAAAAACTGCAAAACCGATAAAACCAAAAGTAAGGGCGGCAGAAATACCAAAATAGAGGGTTTTTTTCATTCTTTCTGCTTTTTTGTAGCCGTAATTATAACCTAAAAGCGGCAGATAGCCCTGATTGAGGCCGAAAAGTGCCATTAAAAAGAATGACTGCATTCTAAAGATGATTCCCATTACAGCGATGGCTGTTGTATCAAAACTCCCCAGTATTTTATTTATAAAAACAACTGTAAAACTGAATAAAATTCTGTTTAAAGTTGCCGGTAGACCTACTTCGTAAATTTCTTTAATAATTTGCCAGCTAAATTTAAATTCTTTTAAATTTAAAGTAATTTCGTTTTTATCACTAAAGAGAATTAGAATAATAAATATGCCGCCTATAGCACGGGCAAAGACGGTAGCATAAGCAGCACCTGCTATACCAAGAGCCGGAAAAGGACCAATACCAAATATTAAAAATGGATCCAGAATAATATTGGTTACTGCTCCAATGAGCATTGTCATCATAGGGAGAAAAGTGTTTCCCTCCCCACGAAGAATATAGTTAAAAGTTGCCGGTATAAAGATTGCCGTTGATCCGATGAGTATGATATTGATATACTGCTGGGCCAGCTTTATAAGTTGTGGATCATCGGTGAACAATCTAATAATTTCTTCACTGAAAAAAAGCCCTGCCAGACCACCCAAAATACCATAAATTATGGCAATAAAAAAGACATGTTCTGCAGCAATATTTGCTTTTTTCTTTTCTCCACTGCCGAGAAGTCTGGATATTAAAGAACTTGTGCCTACACCGGTCCCAACTCCAAAAGCAATTAATATCATCTGAATGGGAAAAGAAAGAGAAAGAGCGGCCAGAGCTTCTGTACTCAGCCTGCCGATATAGATACTGTCAATTATATTGTAGAGTGCCTGAATTAACATACCAACAATCGCTGGAGCAGAAAGTTTAATCAAAAGGCGCGAAATCTTTTCCTGCCCCAATCTATCTGATTTTCTTTTTGTTTTCATTATATCCTCTCCTGTACACATATCTATTTTTTATCAGCTGATTTTCTTTTCATAAAACCATTATAGTAAAGCTTGGCTGATAATTCAATGTTAGTGTAACACAGTGGGTTTGGCAAAATTCATTTTAGAGCTGTAAAAAAGGCATTTTATCATCAACTAAATATATGAATTCATCTAAAAATTTTAATATTTATTATATAAGAGTGATAGAGTGAAAATCTGCTCGCAAACTTCGTGGGCTTGCCCCGAGGAGGGGCAATAAATTCTTGACACTGATCATTTAATATGGTAAAGTAATCAAAAATAGAATAATATCTTATCAAGAGAGGTGGAGGGAACTGGCCCTGTGAAATCCGGCAACCAGCAGTTTAAACTGCCTGGTGCTAAATCCAGCAGGATAAACCTGAAAGATAAGCTGTCCTAGACCACTTCTTTTTCAGGGAGTGGCTTTTTTAATTAAACAGAATTTATTAATGATAACATTTTAAGGAGAGAAGAGGGTAAGATGAAAATTAAAAATATTTTTTCAGAAAAA
>CAZLIW010000079.1:0-7816 GCA_964559325.1 uncultured Halanaerobium sp.
AGGATCTCCTTCAAAGTGACCGCGATGACGGTATGTCTTACATTCTACTAGACTGGGGCCCCCACCATTTCTGGCTTTCTTTACTGCTTCAGTTACAGCTTCATTTACTGCCATGACGTCATTACCATCTACTGTAACTCCAGAAATACCATAAGAAACTGCTCGATCTGATACATCTTTAATATTCTGGCCCTTACGTCCATCTGATCTGTACTGAGGCATAGAAATAGCATACATATTATTTTCACACACAAAAACTACTGGCAAATTCCATACAGAAGCCAAATTTATTGCTTCATGAAATGTACCTCTATTGGAAGCTCCATCACCAAAGAAACAGATTGTCACTGCATCTGTACCGAGTATCTGACTTGTTATGCCAGAACCTGCTGCGATCGGCAATCCAGCGCCAACAATACCATTTGCTCCTAAAATACCAAGGCTTACATCGGCAATATGCATGGAACCCCCTTTGCCTTTGTTATAGCCTGTAGCCTTACCAAAAATTTCTGCCATCATTTTCTTTACATCTCCACCTCTGGCAAGCAAATGGCCATGTCCGCGGTGAGTACTTGTAATAAAATCTTCTTCTTTAAGCGAACTGCATGCACCGACTGCTACTGCTTCTTCCCCTAAATAAAGATGAACAAAACCTGGTATTTCCCCGGCAGCAAAATGTTTCTGCACTGTTGATTCAAATTCTCTGATTACCAGCATATTTTCCAGTAATTTAATCAACTTTTCTTTGCTTTCTTTCAAACTTATCTCCCCCTATTATTAATATTTCTGGCCAGCAGAAAAAATTAAGCCACCTCCTCTAAAATTATAATTTTTTTCCTTTTCATAATATTAATAATGCATTAATCATTCCAATTAATAAAATGTGGATTAAATTGCATTCATAAAAGGCTGTAATCCTTTTTATATCAGTGGTATTTAATTTTTGAATATCAATTTATTTTTTTATTTATTTTTTATTTAATTGTGAAATAAATATTTTTTGTTTCATTTTAAAACGTTTTTTTATTTTCAAAACCTTTATTTTTTCTGATGTATTAGTATAAAAGAGAAAATATGTATCATAATAACACAAAATAAAAAGTGTATTAGTATGCTACATATTAAAGGTCAATATTGTATTTTTGGGCTTTGCGGTAAATAGTTGAACGGCTAATTCCCAACTTTTCTGCCGCCTGAGTAATGTTTTTTGATTTCTTTAGTGAAAGATTTATCAATATCTCTTCCATATGATCTATTTTCAGCAGTGGAATTTTTTCTGAATTCAATGATATACTGCTCTTTTCTTTTTTGAATTCATCAGGCAGAAGCTCATATCTTATTACACCATCATCAGAAAGTAGTGCTGCTCTTTCTATCAAGTTCTGCAGCTCTCTCACATTACCCGGCCAGCTGTATTTTTTAAGAATTTTTAATACTTCTTCTTCCACTCCATAGATATTCTTTTTGCTCTGCTGATTGACAACAGAAATAAAATGTTCAACAAGCAGTGGAATATCCTCAGGCCTTTCTCTAAGGGAAGGCATCTTAAGATTAACAGTATTTAAGCGAAAATAAAGATCTTTACGAAAATTACCCTTTTTAACTTCTTCTTCCAAAACTTTATTTGTTGAGGCAATTATCCTTACATCTACTGGAATAGGTTCAAGTCCTCCAATTCTATTGATCTCTTTCTCCTGCAGCACTCTCAACAGGCTGGCCTGCATATTGAGCGGCATTTCTCCTATTTCATCTAAATGAAGTGTTCCACCAGAAGCAAGTTCAAATTTACCGGGCCTGCCTTTTTTTCTGGCTCCTGTAAAACTACCTCCTTCATAACCAAAAAGTTCACTCTCAAGCAGGCTTTGTGGGATAGCCGCACAGTTAATGCTCAAAAATACCTGTTCACTGCGGGGACTGCTGTTATGAATAGCCTGGGCCATCATTTCTTTCCCTGTACCGCTTTCTCCTTCTATAAGAACTGCTGCATCACTGTCACTAATTACCTTACCCAGCTCCACAACTTTCTTTAAACTGCTGCTGTTTCCTATAATATCAACAAATTTAAACCTTGCTTCTGATCCGGCCATTCTGTTGACCAGTTTTTTTACAGCCTTCATCCGGCGCAGTATTATAATAAAACCATCCGGGATTCCCTGTCCACCAGGCAGCATTCTGGCAGAAGAGTTAAAATATATTTTCTCTCCCTCTCTGTGCAAATAAATATCTTCATCATTAAATATTCTGTGATCAGAAAGCATTTTTTCAACAACTTTTTGTTCTCCTAAAACATCTTTTATATCCTTACTCAGTGCATTTTCTTTTTTTATACTCAGCATTCTCGCAGCCGCCTGATTGATGCTTATTACAGTTCCCATTTTATTGATCGATATTAATCCTTCTGACATAGAATTAATAACAGCAGTTGCAAACTCATGTGCCTGCTCTAATTCTCTATTCCTCTCCACCAGGGCCAGCTGATGTTCAACTGCCTGTGCTGCAGCCGCCACCATACCCAGAGTATGTGGATGAGCACATTCACAGGGACCGGACATATCCAGAATCCCAATCAGCTCTCCTGCCGGGTTATGTATTGGAGCAGCAGAACATGTCCAGGGATGGTGTTTTCTGCAGTAATGTTCTTCACCCACCACCTGAAGAGCTTTATCTACTTTAATACCTGTTCCAATTGCATTAGTTCCAACCTTTTCTTCTGACCAGTATGAACCAGGAGTAAATCTCAGCTCCATCGCCCTGTTCATAATTTTTTCATCACCTGTAACCTCTACTATCATTCCTCTGCTGTCAGTCAGAACTACAACAAAATTAGATTTTTCTACTATGTCTGCCAGCTCATTCATAAAGGGTCTGGCTATTTCTATTAAATCTCGATTGGCTTTCCTTATCCGCATGAGAAGCTTTTTTTCTATTATATTACCTTCTCCACCATATGGATCAACTTTTGAATTTTTACACCTATGCCAGGATTCTGTTATAATATTTTTGTCAAAATCACACGGTATTTCATCTTTTTCCACAAAATATTTCCAGGCCTTATAAGCTTTTTTATTAAAAATATGCATTCTATTCTCACCTCATCTAATTTCATTTTTGCAGTATCATTTTTCCTGAATTACCATGTTTATAGCATAATATTACAAATATTTCGTTCTTATATATACTATTAAATCTCAAACTATCTTTTCCTGCTGTGAAAATCCCAATAAATTTTACAGCTCTTCATTTTAAAAATTTCTACTTTAACCTAATAATGCTCCCCCACTGGTTGAAATTGTTTCTCCTGTTAAATAATCTGCAAGACTGGAAGCCATAAATAAAATAACCTTTGCCTGATCTTTTGCTGTAGAAAGACGTCCTATAGGCAGGCTTGATATTAATTCTTCTTCTCTTTCTTTGCTCATCTGTTTAATTATTCTCTTAGTTAGAGTTACACCAGGTGCCAGACAGTTTACTGTTATCCCTTTTGGGCCAAATTCTCTTGCCAAATGTCTGGTCAGACCAATAACTGCAGCTTTGGATGCACTGTAATGTGCTCCTTGAAGCAAACTGCACCTCTGACCGGCTATAGAAGAAACATTAATAATTTTACCTCTATCCATCCGACGAATACATTCTCTTGCAGATAAAAAACAGCTTTTCACATTATAATCAAAAATATCATCCCATTCTTCAACAGATATATCCAAAAATCCCGTTGGTTTTCCTCCTCCAACTACATTGATCAGTATATCAGGAGTACCCCATTCTGCCTCTATTTGATTAAATAACTCAACAACGTCTTCTTCGTTAGTTGCATCTGCAGCAATTGGCAAAATCTTACCCCCAGTATCAGTTTTAATTTCCGAAGCTGTTTTTTCTAATCGTTCAATACTTGTAGAAACAATTACCACTTTAGAACCTTTTGCTGATAATAATCTAGCGGATTCTTTTCCTATACCTTTAGAAGCACCAATTATTACTGAAACTTTATCATTCAGGTCAAAAATATCTTTATCCATTTTCATCCTCCAGTTTAATTTTTAAATAAATTATATCATATTAAATTTTCTTTCTACCATATCTATTCTTTTATATTATAACAATTTTTCACTTACACGAAATCTCTCAAAAAGTATAACTTAAATTCATTTCCAGTGCCCGTATTTCCTCCCCAAATAATTTTCCTCTGCTCCCAACAAATATAGTTCCTCTAAGTTCTAAAAGAAGATTGCTGGAAAAATAGTAATTATAGCTTGGAATAAACATAGAGCTGCCGTCCTCAAGATAATTAACAGTCATTAATCCGACTGAAGAAAAGTCATCTATATCCCAGGTTAAATTTGCAGCAATAAATTCTGCTTTTCTATCATCTATCTCTATTTCCATATCTGGCAGCAGATCAAATTTCTGATCTCTTTTTACATCTGGACCTAAATTAAAGTTTATATATTCAGCCTGAATATATAAACGCCTGCCGGAAAGAAAATTATAGCTGTAGTCACTGCCAAGTTGAAAAATATTATATTTATAATCTCCACGATTTGAAGAAATATCTGCTTTACCTGCTGCTCCATAAATACCGAGTGGACCCAGATCGCCTTTTGTGTTTAAAGCCCACCTTTTTATTTCATCATCTTCTCTATTTTCTATAATATAATTTGCAGAAATATCGTATCCTGCCAGCATGGTTCTACCTCTAAAACCCCATTTGTTTTCAGATTGATCTTCCTGATCTGAACCTACCAGAGTTAGTCCACTTTTCCAGTTTATAGGATAATATAGTTCTACAGCATCTACAAATTTGGCCATCGTTTCTTCTTCCAAATTTTCAGCTCCAAGTGTATAATCAATCGGATTTATTAAAGATCCATATGCCCACGAAACAGGCTGTCTTCCTATTTTTGCAGTTAAAGCGCCTATATTTTTTTTGAGATATAATTTTTTAGCATCAAGTTTTACTTCATCACTTTCTACTGTTAAAAGCAGAAGATTTTCTAGAGAAATACCTCTTTCTTCAGGAAGAAAAAGTTGCATTTCCAGTTCTGATATAATTTTATTCTCCCATTCAGAATTTTCGTAAACTATATCTGATTTAAAAGAAGCTTTTCCTCCAATATCGAGCGCTGCTGCTGGAAACGAAATAATTAATAATATAATGATTAATATCAGCAGATAAAAGCTCCTATATCTCTGTGATTTTTTATACACAATAAACAGCTCCTCAAAATTTGTTGTAGATTGTATGAAAAAACCTTAGCGTAAATTCTGTAGAGAAAAAATATTCTCAGGCAGTTCTGGATTGAATTTTATATTTTTTACAAGAAATTCAGTACTGGTATTCTGGCGGAGTTTGTTTTCCATTATTGTGCGAACTGGATACCAGCGCTCATCAATTTTTTCAACTTCAAGTACTCTTGCTACTTTTAATAATCTGCCGCTTTCTGCATAAAGTTCTTCTTTTAAACCTACAAATCGCTCTCTGTCTATCCAGACAACTCTTCTATAATATGATACCTCTTTATCAGGAACTTTAACACCTTCTAATTTATAGGCCGGCCTGCCCTCATATTCTTCTTCACCCAGTATTTTAAAATTATAAAGCTCTGTTAATTCATCAGATTCTAACATGTCCTGATAGGAAAAATCACTGCCCATCATACCCTGCTCTAACATGTGTCCTGATATTTTTACCAAATCTTCTGCCTCAGGGAAAAACATCCAAAGAGCATCATCTCTTTTCAAAAACTTTGTGCCTCTATCTCTGGGATTTGTAAATTCTGCAAAAGCATTTTCGTCATCCTGCCATGATTTCATTTCTTTAACAAGTTCTCGACCACTGTTTCTTATAATCATTTCTGCTTCAGAATAAGCAGTTAAAATATATTCGTTTTCATCTCTCCTTGTAATAATTTCCTCTGCACTGAGTTCTGATGTAGATTTATCATTATCTTGAACTTTTACTTCTTCTGTTTCTGATATTTTGCTTTTTTCTGCCAGTACGGAAAGATTAAATACTAAAGTTATAGTTAGTATCAGCATAAGGAGAAAAATTAATATTTTATTTTTCATTTTTTATACCTCCTAAATCAGTTACTTATATTTCTCTTAGAGCTTCAGTTGGTTCTAATCTGGAAGCTCTTCTGGCTGGAAATACGGAAGTTAATGTAGTTACAAATATGCCGAGAAAAAATGCAAATATCATGTGTTCAATTTTGAATGTAGGGTATATAATCGGATTCATTAGAACATCTATATCAGCAAAAGCTGCTGAATAATCGAATCCTATATCTGCTAAAATATAATTTATTAATCCTCCTGCTGCAGAGCCTAAAAAACTTCCTATAACTGCCATTGCTGATCCTTCTAAGAGAAAAAGTACTAAAATGTCTTTTGCTTTAAGGCCCAGTGCACTCATCATCCCTATCTCCTGTGTTCTTTCCTTTACAATCATTACCATTGTATTTATAACAACTATAGATGCTAAAAGTACCAGGAATACATAAATGAATCCATATATTTTTTTAGATACTTCCAGCAGCTGAATAAAAGAATTCCCCTCACGCCAGCTTTCGGCTATATATCTGCTGTTATTATTATTTTGTAGATAATTTTTTACAGCTGGCATTATCTCCTCTACTCTATCTCTATTTTCTGTCAGCAAAAGCAGTTCTGTGCTTGCTCCATCAAGATAAAGCAGATGCTGAGCTGTATCAAATGGCATAAATACAACATCTTCGTTTAATAGAGGCAAACTGCTTTCTATTTTTCCAACGATTTCAAAGGTAGCTCCTTTAAATGACTGAAAGGCTGTATTGTAAACCATGGTTACTTTTTCTCCAACTTTTTTATTTATTTTATCAAGCAGCACACTGCCCATTACAACCTCTCTTTTACCATCTTCAACCATTCTACCTTCCTGTATCTCTCTGTCTATATTTGTAAATTGCAGTTCTTTTTCGCCTACTACTCCCCAGCCCAGCATTTGTACCAACTCTTCTTCTGTACTTACTGCAGCTCCAAATTTAATGCGAGGTACAACCATCTCAATTGCAGGTATATTTTCCAGATCCTGGCGCATTTCGGAAAGCGATTTTTCTCCTATTCCATTAACTGTATAAGCAAGTGACAGCAGTTTTTCTTTCTGGTTATATTCTTCATCAATGATTTTTATATGTCCTGTATCATAATTGTTATAAAGAGAATAACTTGATTCTACCATCCCATCTATCAATCCTCTGGCAAAGACAATCACCATAACTGCAAATGCAATTGCGAGGATAGAGACAGCTGTTCTCAACTTATTTCTGAACATATTTTTTAAAGCTATATTAATTAAAAATCTCATATTCTATCCTCCTATCGGTGATAAATTGATTTTACCGGATCTTTGCGTGCTGCCCACCTGGCCGGTAAAATACTTGCCAGTATAGAAACTATCATTCCATAAACAAATACAAATATATATGAGCTCAATTCCCAGCCTGCATAAATTGTCCCGGTAAGTGGAAATCCATAATTAATGTCTCCCCCACCTGTAAAAAAACTCATATCCAGACCATAAAGATTAAACATCCAGATTCCCAGGCTTCCTATTATGATGCCGATAACTCCACCTATAAATCCAATTCCTGCTGCTTCACCCATAAACACAAATATTATTTCCTTCTCATGCATTCCCATTGCCTTCATCATGCCAAGTTCTTCCATTCTTTCTAATGCTGATAGTATAACCGTATTAACTACTCCAACTGCTGCCAGTGTCAGTATTATCGCCAGTATCACCTGAGTTTCAATGGCCTGCATTTCCAGCATCGTAACC
>CAZLIW010000080.1:0-7791 GCA_964559325.1 uncultured Halanaerobium sp.
TATTAGACCCAATGGAGCTTTTTATCTTTTTGTAGATATATCATCTGTGCTAGGGAGAAATTATAAGGGAGAGAAAATTACAGATTCTGTTCGATTTTCCGAGGTGCTGCTGAAAGAAGAAAAGGTGGCAGTTGTTCCAGGAGCTGGTTTTGGTATGGATGATTATATAAGAATGTCGTTTGTACTTCCGGTAGAAGAAATCCTGGCAGGTATAGATAGAATAGAAAAATTTGTAAAAAACTTTTCCTAAAAGGAGTGATTTTATGGGAGCTGACAATATGAACAGCAAAATAAAAGAAAAACTTATAAAGATGCAGAAAGATGAAATTACTGAATACCACATCTACAAAAAACTGGCTTCCAAACTGGCAGGTGATAATAATGCTGCCGTGCTGAACGAAATAGCAGAAGATGAGAAGCGCCACTACAATATATGGAAGGAATATACAGGAGTAAAAGTAAAGCCCTCAAGGATAAAAATATTTTTCTATTATTTTTTGGCCAGAATTCTTGGTATTACCTTTGGAATTAAACTGATGGAGCTTGGAGAAGAATCTGCTCAGGAATCCTATTATGAAATTACAGATAGATTTGAAGAAGCAAAAACAATTTTTGCAGAAGAAGATGAACATGAACATAAGCTGATTGCTATGTTGGAAGAAGAAAAATTGGAATATGCTGGATCCATTGTGCTGGGTTTAAACGATGCTCTGGTTGAGCTGACAGGTACTCTAGCAGGCCTGTCTTTTGCCATGCGCGAAACAGATATTATCGCTCTTGCAGGAACCATTACCGGCATTGCTGCAGCTTTTTCTATGGCAGCTTCCGAATATCTTTCCACAAAAACAGAAGAAGGCGAAAATGCTCTCAGGGCCTCAATCTATACTGGAACAGCTTATCTTTTAACAGTAATAGTACTGATAGCTCCATATCTAATTTTCAGCAGTTATATTACTGCTCTGGCAGTAACAATTCTTTCAGCAGTATTAATAATTTTTATTTTCAACTTTTATATTTCTGTTGCAAAAGATTTAGATTTCAAAAAAAGATTTATTGAAATGACAGTTATTAGTTTAGGAGTTGCTGCTTTTTCATTTTTTATTGGTTATTTTATAAGAATAGCATTTGGAATAGATATTTAAAAAATTTTGCCTCAATTTTTCTCAAAAGTTAATGTATTTAGATTTTTGAGAATTAGGATACATTTTAATAAATCAAGGAGGAGATAGTAATTGCAGAGTATCAATTATTTAAACAGTCAATACCAGCCATCTAAAATTATATGTGTGGGCAGAAATTATGCCGAACATATAAAAGAACTCAACAATCAGGATCCAGGAGAGCTTGTGCTCTTTTTGAAGCCTAATAGTTCTGTCAGCCGTGAGGTTAATTTACCTGAAGGCAAATGCAGATATGAAGGTGAAATATCTTTTTTAATGAAAGATGGAAAAATATCCGGAGTAGGATTTGGAATTGATCTGACTCGAGTTGAAGTACAAAACAGGCTAAAAAAGAAGGGCCTGCCATGGGAAAAATCAAAGGCATTTAATGGATCTGCAGTATTTTCAGACTTTGTAGAAGTTGAAGAAGTTAATAATTTAAGCTTAAAGCTGTATCTTAATGATGAACTCTGTCAGGATGGCGGTATAGAGCTTATGATATATAAGCCAGCTGATATTATTGATGAAGTTGAAAAACATTTTAGTATTGAGGATTATGATATAATAATGAGTGGAACACCGAGTGGAGTAGGATTTTTAAAAAAAGGAGATATTATAAAAGGAGAAATTTATGCTGGAGAAGATATGCTGCTTGCAGAAAAATGGCAGATTAAATAAAAAAATGGTGCGAAAGGAGGGACTCGAACCCTCACGGTCTTGCGACCACTAGACCCTGAACCTAGCGCGTCTGCCAATTCCGCCACTTTCGCACTGACAAATTATATTTTAAATGATAAATTTTTATTTGTCAAGTAAAAAAAACTGCAGAAGTATAGAAAAATAGTTAAATTAAGTAAAAATAAGAAATACCGAGTTCAGGGAGGATAAATGCTTTAGACAGAGAATTGTTTATAAGAAAAGCTTAAAAAGTGTATGGGAGGTAAATTATGTACGAAATATTAAAAAAAGAAGTTTTAGCACCAACAATTAAGAAAATCAAAGTAAAAGCACCACTTATTGCCAGAAAAACAGAACCGGGAAATTTTATCATTCTCAGAGTTGATGAGAAAGGAGAAAGAATTCCCCTTACTGTAGCTGACCATGATGATGAAACTGGTGAAGTAACTATTATTTTTCAGGAAGTAGGTTACTCTACCAAATTGCTGGGCAGCCTGGAAAAAGGTGATTATATCCATGATATAGTTGGTCCACTGGGCCATCATATTGATATGGAAGGTTACAAAAAAGTAGTACTTCTCGGTGGAGGTTCTGGAACTGCACTGCTGTATCCTAAGGTAAAAGGTTTTTACGAAATGGGAGCAGAAGTAATTACAATAACAGGAGCCAGAACTAAAAATCTTGTCATACTGGAAGAAGAACTGAATAATTACAGTGACAGATTTTTTATTACAACAGATGATGGAAGTTATGGTCATCATGGATTTGTCACAGATGTACTTGAAGATTTGCTTGATAAAGAAGACGATATTGATCTGGTTGTTGCAATTGGACCTGTTCCGATGATGAGAGCAGTTGCTGATATGACAGAAGAATATGATATAGAAACAATAGTTAGTTTAAACTCAATAATGGTTGACGGTACAGGTATGTGTGGTGCCTGCCGTGTTACAATTGGCGGAGAAACCAAATTCACCTGTGTTGATGGACCAGCTTTTGATGGACATAAAGTAGATTTTGAAGAACTTATGAACAGATTAAGCTTTTATCAGGATGAAGAAGCACTTGCAGAAGAAACTGAAGAAGAGGTGAACGAATAATGGCGCTGAAGCCGAAGAAAACTCCGATGAAAGAACAGGATCCGAAAGAAAGAGTAAAGAATTATGATGAAGTTCCAGAAGGATATTCTGATGAAGATGCAGTTTTAGAAGCTGAAAGGTGTTTACAGTGCAAACATCAGCCCTGTGTTGATGGCTGCCCTGTTAGTGTACCGATTCCTCAATTTATTCAGGCTGTTAAAGATGGGGATGTAGTAAAAGCAAATCAGATTATTAAATCTAAAAATAATCTACCTGCAGTTTGTGGAAGGGTATGTCCACAGGAAGAACAGTGTGAACAATTATGTGTGATGGGAATTAAAAATGAACCTGTAGCAATCGGAAGACTTGAAAGATATGTTGCAGATTATAATATGAAGCGTGGTACTGATAAGGCTTCTAAAAAAGAAGTAGAAAAGGATAGGATTCCTGAACTGGAAGGGAAAAAAGCCGCAGTTATAGGTGCAGGTCCTGCCGGTCTAACTGCTGCAGCTGATCTGGCCAAATATGGATTTAATGTAACTATTTTTGAAGCCCTGCATGATACAGGGGGAGTGCTTAGATATGGTATTCCAGAATTCAGGCTGCCTAAAGCTATTGTTGACGAAGAAGTAGAAGGTATAAAAGACCTCGGTGTCAATATTCAGCTAAATGTTGTAGCTGGAAAAACTATTACTATCGATGAACTTTTTGCAGATGGATATGAAGCAGTATTTATTGGTACAGGTGCCGGTCTACCAAAGTTTATGAATATTCCTGGAGAAAACCTGAATGGTGTTTATTCTGCCAATGAATTTTTAACAAGAGTAAACCTCATGAAGGCATATAAGTATCCAGAATATAAAACACCTGTTAAAGTACAGAATAAAGTTGCTGTAGTTGGTGGAGGAAATGTTGCCATGGATGCTGCAAGAACAGCCAGAAGGCTGGGAGCAGAAAAGGTATATATTGTTTACCGCCGTGCAGAAGAACAGATGCCGGGCAGGGATGAAGAAATAGAACATGCAAAAGAAGAAGGAGTTATCTTTAAACTGCTTAATAATCCGATTGCCATACATGGCAAAAATGGTATGGTAGACAAAATGGAATGTATTCAGATGGAGCTTGGAGAAAAGGATTCATCCGGCAGAAGGCGCCCAATTCCTGTAGAAGATTCAAACTGGATGCTTGATTTAGATACAGTTATTATTGCTATTGGTCAGAGCCCCAATCCAATGCTCACTAAAAACACCAAAGATTTAGAAACAGAATCATGGGGTGGAATCATTACTGATGAAAACTTAAAAACCAGCCGTGAAGGTGTTTATGCCGGTGGAGATGTTGTAACCGGAGCTGCAACTGTAATTAAGGCAATGGGTGCAGGCAAAAAAGCGGCAGAAAATATTAAGGAATATCTGCTGAATAAAAACAAATAGAAAGTTTTGATAAAAATGGAGCTAAATGGAGAACTAAAACTATTTACAGTTGAAGAAATAACCAATTATTTAAAAGGAATAATAAATAATGACCGACTGCTGCAGGACTTCTGGATAACAGGTGAGATTTCTAATTTTTATCACCACAGCTCTGGACATATGTATTTTACATTAAAAGATAGTTCATCTCAGCTGAAGTGTGTGATGTTTAAAGGATATAATAATTCACTTGATTTTGAGCCTGAAGATGGTCAGAAAGTTACTGTAAGAGGCAACCTGGATATATATACTCGTAGAGGTGAATACCAGTTTTATGCCAGAGAGATGCAGGTTGAAGGCAGAGGTGCATTATTTATAGCTTTTGAAAAACTCAAGAAAAAGTTGAAGAAAGAAGGTCTATTTGCTCCTGAAGAAAAAAAAGCAGTCCCAATTCTTGCCAGAAGAATTGGGATTGTTACTTCTCCAACAGGGGCAGCAGTAAGAGATGTTCTTTCTGTTATGAAAAGGAGAAGAGGGAATTTTTCTGCTTTAATAGTACCCACACATGTTCAGGGAGAAAAAGCCGCAGCTGAAATTACAGAAGCACTTGAGTATTTAAACAGCCGTGATGATATAGATCTTATTATTGTCACCCGTGGTGGTGGTTCTATAGAAGATCTCTGGTCTTTTAATGAAGAGATAGTTGCCAGAGCAATCTACAATTCCAGGCTGCCGGTTATAAGTGGTGTTGGTCACGAAACAGATTTCACTATATCTGATTTTGTGGCTGATCTCAGAGCTCCCACCCCTTCAGCAGCTGCAGAAATTGCAACTGCAAATAGAGAGGAAATAATTAATAGACTTGATAATCTTAAAGAAAGATTAAAAACATCTGTAAAAAATGAGCTAAAAAGCAGAAAAGAAAAAGTTAACAGCCTTTCTGAACGGAGAATATTTGTAAAACCGGAAGAGCTGTTTATTCAGTATGAACAGCTTCTGGATCAATTTGAAAGCAGATTAAAGCATGAAATCGAAAATACATATAATAAATACAATAATAAATATCAGATCTTATATGAAAAGCTTAATAATTTAAGCCCATTAAATACTCTTTCCAGAGGTTATGCAGTGCTGAGTGATAAAAATAATAAACTGATTAAAACTGTTGATGATGTAGAAAAAGAAGATCTTCTTTATGCAAAACTTGTGGACGGAAAATTAGATCTCAGACTGGAAAGTAAAGAAAAAGCAGGTGAATATGATGACTGAAGAAAATAACAATATAAAATTTGAAAATGCACTGGAAGACTTAGAGAAAATTGTTAATGAGCTGGAAAAAGGTGGTCTATCACTGGATGATTCACTGGATAAATTCAGCAGAGGCATGAAACTCATAAAAATGTGCCACAGCAGACTGGACAAAGCAGAGAAAAAGATTGAGCTGGTACTTAAAGAAAATGGAGAATTTGGTGAAACTGTAGATTTTGAAGATGATAATGAGGATGAAGACAAATGAAAAATATAAAAGAAGTTCTTGCTATAAAGGCCAAAAAAGTTGATAGAGAATTAAATAGACTATTTGATCTAAAAGACACAGAATTATCACCTACATTAAGCAGGGCAATGGAATATACTGTTTTCTCTGGCGGTAAAAGGATAAGACCTGTTTTAACACTTCTTACTGCAGAGATGTTAAATGGTGATACTGATGCTGCCTTGAAAGCAGGATCTGCCCTTGAACTTATACACAGCTACTCTTTAATTCATGATGACCTGCCCAGTATGGATGATGATAACTTTCGGCGAGGTAAAGCTACCAATCACAGAGTCTTTGGTGAAGGAATAGCCGTTTTGGCAGGTGATGCACTTTTAACATATGCTTTTGAAATATTATCTTCTCTGGAAATTAGTGCAGAAAAAGCAGTTAAAATTATCAGTTTGATTTCTACCGCATCCGGTTATCAGGGTATGGTTGGTGGTCAGGTGCTGGATTTGGAAGGAGAAAATAAAGAACTTAATTTAGAAGAAATGCAGAAAGTACACAGGGGTAAAACCGGTGCACTTATAAAAGCTTCTGTACTTACAGGAGCATATTGCAGTGATGCAGATAAAGAAGAGATTAATGCTCTTACCGATTATTCCGAAAACCTTGGTGTTACTTTTCAGATTATAGATGATTTACTTGATGTAATAGGTGATGAAGAAAAACTGGGTAAGGCTGTTGGCAGTGATGATAAATTAAATAAGTCGACTTATCCAAAACTGCTTGGTGTTGATGGAGCCAAAAGAGCAGCCCAAAAATATGCTGAAGCTGCAGCAGATGCACTGGATATTTTTGGAGAAGATGCCCGAAATCTCAAAGATTTGGTACAATTTGTACTCTACAGGCAGAGCTAATTGAACAGTATAAGTTATTATGTTATAATTAAACAAAATGTGAGTGGTGCAGTATTCTAGTCAGTGTACTATTCTTGAAGGCGGGCCTAAAAATCCGTCAGCGGGCATATCGATGAAGTTCTTTGCAGCGGCTGCTGACGCCCAGTCGGGAGCTGATGCAGGGAGTTAAGGGCTTGGGGCGATCCACAATGGCATGTGGGCGTTGACCCCTTTCCCGTGGAGGCCTGGTATTTATTCCAGACAGGAATAAATCCGGGTTAACCTACCCGGCCGCAAGGTTCGGATAGTGTAGCCTGCTTTGAGTGGTACTGGAGACAGTAGCAAAACATATAATTTTGGATCCAAATTATATGTTGAACCTGCTGGAAACCTTTACTGCAAAAGAAGCTAGGGAGTAGTTTAAACACTGTTAAGGAAAACTTCTAGGCTGTCTGCTAGTACAGGATACAGTTGAGATTAAAGTGTGGTCTGAGTGGTAATCCAGTTCTATATAAGGGTAACCGTATGGTCGGAATTTAATGAGAAATCGCCTGTTCTGGTGACAGAACGGTATTCCGGGGGAAAACCTACTGGACCTAAGCCACAGCATTTATTTGCTGTATCACCACTTACAAATTTTTTGTTTTTTAAATGATATAATATATTGAGAATAAATATCAATATAATTTATGTAATGATACTTTGATATAAAAAATAGAAAAGTAGTAAACTTATAGAAATTTAACTAATTTATATATACAATTAGATATGAAATTAGATTTGTAGTATAAAACTCAGGAAACAACATAAATTTAATTAAAGAAATGATATAAAAATAATGAGGTGTATAAAGTTTGGATAATTTGCGCAGCAGTATTATTATTGCTATCATTACTTTTTTTATTGCGGTATTTGTTACTTTTGGTTCTCAAACTCAGGTACAGTTTGTTTCTTTACCGGTGGCAGTAATTATACTGCTGCTTATTATAATAACAGGTATAATTTCGGATATGGTGGGTGTAGCAGCTACAGTTGCCAGAACTGAACCATTTAATGCAAAAGCTGCCAAAAAAATATTTGGTGCAA
>CAZLIW010000081.1:0-7776 GCA_964559325.1 uncultured Halanaerobium sp.
CCTGTAAGAAGAGTGCTAAAAAGCGGAGTGACTGCTCCAACAATGAAACCAAAAAATGGACCAAGTGTTAATCCTGTTAAAAATACAGGGATGTGCATTGGTGATAATAAATTACCGATAGTTGGACTTCCAATGAAATTTGTTATTCTGGGCAGTATAATTCCCAGCACCACAAAAAAACTGGCCCATACAGTTGCTCTAATACTCCTATTCAAAAAAATCACTCCATTTCCACTATTTTTTATAAGATAATTATATCAGAAAAATAAAATTTTTAAAGTAAAATCCCTAACTAAAAAGTCAGGGATTAAATTAACTTATATTATTTTTTACTGCTTTTACTTTTTTACTATCAGTAATTTTATACTTATTTTCAGGCAGAGATTTTAAACCATTAAACAAAACCCTTGTTTGATGAGAAGCCGAATTATCAAACATTTCTTTAAATGCGGAAAGATGAATCTGCTCTGCATCTGTTTCTGAAATTATTTTTTTTACATTATGTTCTCGTATTCCTCCACCAAGAAGAACCTCTATCCTGTCACCTGCATAATTGATTATTTCTCGGGCCAGCTTTAAACCATCTTCAACTTTTGCCTGCTGTCCACTTGTCAGAATTCGATCTATACCAATATCTGCCAGCTGATCAACCACCGCAAAGGGATCAGGCACAATATCAAAAGCTCTGTGAAATATAGCTTCTTTATCTCCAATGATTTTTTTCATTACTCTATTTTTTTCTATATCAGGACAACCATCTTCTTTTAAAATCCCGAAAACAATTCCGTCTGCCCCGGCAGCAAGCAGTTTTTCAGTATTATTTTTCATTACTTCAAATTCTATCTCACTGTAGCAGAAACCCCCACTGCGGGGTCTTATCATAACTACTACTGGAATATCAACCCTTTTTTTAGCCTCAATTAAATCACCAATACTGGGGGTCAAACCTCCAAAAATCATTGAGGAATTCAATTCTATTCTGTCAGCTCCACCTTTCTCTGCTTCTACGGCATCAGCAGCTGAAGCACAGCATATTTCTAAAGTTATTTTTTTCATACAATCACCTCAGCAAAAAGTTTCAAATTCAATTTTATCTATTTTATCAACCGGAAAAATAGGCCTTCTGACATTCTTATATGGAAGTTTTTCCAGCTCCTGATATGTATAACCTGGTGTTAAAGCAAGTAATGTTTTTTTAGAATATGGCTGGTATTCCGGTGCCAGATAACCACTTTTAAACATTATTATCTTATAATCATTAAGTTTAATGCCAAAACTAAAAACAAATTGAGGATCTGTCATTACTACTTTTTGATCGGAAATTATTACATCAATACCACTGATATCAGCTAAAACTGATTGAACTCCCTTATAGTTTCTTATCTTTTTTACCTTACAGCTAAATTTAACTTTACCTGATTTTGAATCACTATTTTTCTGGCCCAGATAAATATCTTTTTCTGCACCAGGGCCAGCCTCTGTAAGCAAGTTAATAACTTCTCTGTCACAGACAGAACCATATAATACATTCTTAAAATTATTTTCTGTTAAATAAATTAGTGGTTCAACTATTTTCTGACTGCTTCCTGCTCCCGGATTATCTCCTGAGTCAATTACAAAAACAGGGCTTTTATCTTCTTCAGCAGCCATTTTAAGTGATTCTGACAGTGAATATGCTGGGGTAGTAAATTTAAATTCATATCTTTTATCCCAGAATAAATGTGCCAGGTATTTGGCTTCCTGATCAGCAATCTTTTTGTTTTCTTCAGTGACCACCAGTGCTGAAACAGTATTGAATTCAACATCTGACCAGGGAAAACCAAGACAGTAGGAAGAATCAAGTACCTTTTCTTTATTATCTACAAATTTAAGTTTTTCTAAAAGTTCATTCATGGGATATTTGCTGCTTTCTGATTTTTCACCTGAAACAAGATAGGGTATTTTTACACCGGACATCTTTAATTTAATATTTTCCTTCAAAACTTTAATCAACAAATTAGACGCCCTTACACCTGTCTCATATTTATCAACATGGGGAGCAGTTCTATATGCTGTAATACCATCTGCATTTTTTATCATTTTGTCTGTTATCATAGCATGCATATCAACAGCAGCAGTTATTGGAACATCATCTCCAAAAAAAGCACGTGTTTCACTTAAAATATCTCCCTCAACATCCAGTTGACTTTCTGTAGTCATAGAACCGTGTAATGCCAGACAAACCCCATCAATATCTTTATGTTTTTCCATTTCATCTATATATTTTTTTTTAATTTTTTGATAGGCTTTATCACTGACAAGACCTCCTTCAGATGTGGGAAGAAAAACAGCTGTAGGTACAATTTCAAATTTGTTTTTCTTCAAAGTTTCCATTATTCCTCTCAGGCTGGAATGACTATACATATCCCTTTTTTCTAAAACTTCTTCACCTTTCAGTATTTTAAATTCATCCAGCTCTGTTAGATCTGGATTAAAAGAATTCGATTCATGATGTATCATTCCAACTAAAATCTTCATTTTTTCAGCTCCACTTCTATATATTATTCTTTATTCTTCAACTTGGGATCGAGATAATCTCTCAGTCCATCACCCAGAATATTAAATGCGAGTACAGTATAGGTAATTGCAAGACCGGGAAAGAGTGACATATATGGTGCCACACCTATAAAGCTTCTTCCATTTCCTATTAATCCTCCCCATTCCGGTATAGGTGGCTGTACTCCAAGCCCCAAAAAGCTGAGAGAAGATGCACTTAATATAACTCCTCCGGCAGTTAATGTTGCCTGTACAAGCAGAGGTGCTACTGCATTACGCAAAATATGTTTGAACATAACTCTACTCTTTTTTGCTCCAATTGCTCTTGCAGCAAGCACAAATTCCTGCTGTTTAATAGAAAGTGTCAAATTTCTGCTTAATCTTCCATAAATAGGGACAGAAAAAATTGAAATAGCTATCAGCATATTTATTAGAGAAGGTCCTAGAACACTTACTATTAGTATAGCAAGTAAAATACCGGGAAAAGAAAATATAATATCCAAAAACCACATGATTAACTGATCAATTTTACCACCAAAATATCCGGCTATAAGTCCAAGCGGGACACCTATCAGCAATGATAACCCCACTGAAAAAAATATTTCCATTATACTGATTCTTATTCCATATATAACACGCGAAAATATATCTCTTCCAAATTGATCGGTGCCAAAAATATGCTCATCGTTTGGAGCGGTAAAACTTTTCCCCAAATCCTGATTGTATGGATCATATGGTGTGATAAGAGGTGCAAATATTCCACTTAAAATCAGAATGATCACCATAACAGCACCGATAACCATACCTTTTCTTTTTTTAAGAAAATTTATATTAAATATTTTTTTAACTTTACTATTAGACAATTAATTCACCTCTCAATCAAATCTTATTCGAGGATCTATTTTTACTATAATTAAATCTACCATAAAATTAATGAACACAACCATAAATACCGTCATCAGTACAGTTCCCTGTATAAGAGGATAATCTCTATAGCGCACAGAATCCACAAGAAGTCTTCCAATTCCGGGCCAGCTAAAAACGGTCTCTGTTACAACAGCACCACCAAATAAAACACCAAACTGAAGTCCTATTACAGTTATAATAGGTATAAAAGCATTTCTTAAAGCATGTTTAATATAAACAACAGTTTCTTTTAATCCCTTTGCTCGTGCTGTTCTTATATAATCCTGCCTTATAATTTCGAGCATACTGGAACGGCTCATACGGGCAATAAGTGCTGTCGGATAAAATGCTAATGATAATGTCGGCAAAACTAAATGCTGCCAGGTTCCGGTTCCCATTAGTGGCAAAATACCAAGCTTTACAGAAAACAGACTCATGCCGAGCAGAGCCAGCCAGAAATTGGCAGTTGATGCACCAAGAATAGCAAAAAACATTACCCCCTGATCAAACCAGGAATACTGGAATATTGCAGCTAAAACTCCTGCTGTCACCCCAACCAGTGTTGCAATTGTATAGCTGCTAACAGCAAGAACAGCTGTATTTGGCAGCCGTGAAGCAATTTCTTCTATCACAGGTCTGTTAGAACGTATAGAATTTCCCAGATCACCCTGAACAGCATTTTTTAGAAATAAGCCGTACTGAAGAAATATATTTTTATCAAGCCCCAGCCGGCTCCTCATCATTTCTACATCTTCCTGTGTTGCCTGCTGTCCTGCCATCAGTCTTGCAGGATCACCGGGAATAAATCTAAGCAGCATAAATATTATAAATGATACTACTAATAATACTAGAGGCAGCATAATCAGCTTTTTTGCAATATAACTTCCCAAAATTTTTACCTCCCTATAAAAGAAGACCTGTGCCCTGTTAAGACACAGGTCCAATTTTAGATTAATTATTCAGCAATTACTGGATTCCTCAAAACAAGCATCCCACTACCCATTAACCAGATGTTTTCAACTTTTTTATTCATACCTGCAAGACTATTTGAATAATAAAGAGTTACATGTGCACCTTCATTCTGAATAATTCTCTGTGCTTCTGAATAAAGTTCCAGCCTCTTATCTGGATCTACTGTTTTAGATGCTTCATCCAAAAGACTGTCTACTTTTTCATTTGAATAAAAGCCGAGATTTGCACTGGCTGGAGCAAAGCTGTCTGTATGGAAAAGTGGTGTCAGGAATCCATCTGCATCAAGTAAAGAAGCGGCCCATGATGCAATTACACTATAACCTTTGTTGTTCTCTGGTGCACTAAATACCTCATCTGCCCAGAGTCCATATTCCATTCTATTAACTTCAACTTCTACACCAATATCTGACCACATACCCTGCAGAGCTTCAGCAATATTTGCTTCTGCTTCCTGTACAGCTATAGGAAGAGTAAATCCATCCTCATAACCTGCTTCTTTAAGAAGTTTTCTTGCTTTTTCCAGGTCATACTCATAAGCAGGAGTTTCAGGATCATAACCAAAAGAAAGAGGCCCCATAGGTGAATTTGCCACAGTCCCATGATTAAAGAGAAGTGACTTTATCATAGCATCTCTATCTGTTGCATAATTAAGAGCCTGACGTACTTTTACATTATCAAGTGGTTCATGCAGTGTATTAAGTGCTAACCAGAAAGCTCTATCACTGGTTTTTTCATATAAATCTAAATTTGAAGCATTTTCTACAACTTTTGCATATGCAGGTGGTACAGGAAAAATAACATCTGCTTCACCTGCCTGTAAAGCCATTACTCTAACTGATTTTTCTGGAGACCATTTAAAAATTAATTTTTCTACTCTATTACTTTTTTCTCTATAATCTTTATTTTTTTCTAAAACAACTCTTTCTCCGGAAACCCATTCTACAAACTTATATGGACCGGTACCTACAGCATTTCTTGCAAGAAATTCATTGCCCTTTTCAAGTGCTTTAAGACTGATAATTGATCCACTGCTCAATGATGTAAGATGATGAAAAGCTGGATAAGATTTATTAAGAACAAATTTTACTGTATAATCATTTAAAACTTCTATATTTTTTATAACATCTGCAAAACGAGATCTTGTGGAAAGACCATTATCAGGATTTAAAATTCTTTCAAAATTTGCTTTTACAACTTCTGCATTAAGTTCTGAACCATCATGAAATTCAATGCCTTTTTTAAGTTCATATGTCCATTCTTTACCATTTTCTGACACTTCCCAGTATTTTGCCAGTGAAGGTACTACTTCCATTTCTTCATTAAACATAGTGAGAGTCTCGTAAACCGGATATAATACTGCTGATGTATAATCAGCACTGTGATTTGCTGGATCCATAGTTAGAGGAGCCTCACTCTGCATAACAGTCAATTCTTCAGCTGCTGCACCAGCACTGATTGTCATCAAAACAAATAAAACTAACATTAATGATACAATTTTTTTCATTTTTTTGTCACTCCTTTTTGGGTTTTAAATCATTAAAAAGTGTGAATTTATTCTCCTGCCCCCCCTTCATTAATTATTTTTTTCAAAGGAAAAAATAATTAAATAAAAATTTTATTCAATATAATTCCAAAGATAAAAATTATTCAAAAGGTCATGAACAACTACAGATGCAGCCCCTCTGGCCCACTCGGTACTGGAATGTCTTTTAAATTCAATATCTTTTATAAATCTCTTCGGAAGAGTCATTTCTCTCCTATAAATTCTTCTAATCTCTGTTTCTTTAAAATCTGTAAAATTATAGTTTGAACTCAGTATTAATTTCTCAGGTGCATATATTTCAGTTATAATCTTGAGAAGTCGGCTGACAGTCTCCACAAAATCTTTTTCTAAATTATTGTCATTTTCAATATTAAGCTGATTCAGATACTCAAGTGGATCTTCTTCTAACTTTGCGATATCAAAATTTTCTATTTGTAACTGTGTTAATAGACAATTAATTCTATCAATCAGCATTTTTTTACTTAAAATTGTAGAAATACACCCGTATTTGCCGCAGATACATTTCTTTTTATAACTGCTGTCTACTGAAAGTATATGTGATATTTCCCCTGCACTTCCCAGGTTTCCGCTGTAGATCTGTCCATCAATTATCATTCCAAGACCCATTCCGCGCCCAATCATTATTACAGCAAGTGAATCTGGAACCTCATTTTTTTTCATAATCATATGTTCAGAAAGAGCCAGAGCATTAACATCTCTTTCTATAATAATTGGAATATCAATTTTATCTACAAAAAGACTTTTTATATCTACATCTTCCCATTTAAGAATTTCAGAAAAATAGCATTTCCCTTTTTCTCTATCAACAATACCGGTAATACTCAGACCAAGAGCCAGACATTTACCTTTTCTACTCATCTCAGTTTTTATTAATTCATAAGCTGAAATAATTTTTTGGACAACATGTTCTGGTTTATAACTTTTAAGATTAAATTCTCTTTCACTTATTTTTTCCAGCAGCAAATTAAATACCGCCAGCTTTAAATTCTGATCTCCCGAAATATGTACTCCCAACACATACCAGTCTTTATCATTAATATACAGAGGTTTGCGTGGTCTGCCCACTCCACTAACATTATCAGGTTCTTTTTCCACTATCATTTTTTTCTGGAGCAGTTCTTTTGTAATTGATGTGACAGCAGATGAACTTAAGCTGGTTGATCTGCTCAGATCAGATCTTGACGCAAATCCACCCTCATATAAATCTCTCAGGATAAGTAGTGTATTACCTATTCTCATTGTTGACATATCATTTGCTTTATTTGCAGTCATTAATTTTTCCTCCGAAAAAAATAAATATTCTATCTACAATATAACATTTTTTTGAAAATTCGTCAAATTTACTTTTGGTTTGTACTCTTCTGAAAAGCTGACAGACTAAATTTTTATTTTCAGCCTATCAGCTATCCATTTACCCTAAAATATATTCAAGAAAAACATCTGCTGTTTCTTTCACAGATTTAACTGTAGTTTTTTCGTTTGTTTGATGTGCCATCCTATCTTCTCCTGGACCAAATATTACAAAAGGACAGTTGAGAACTGGAATTAATTGAGAAGCATCTGTGTAAAAATTAAGCCCTTTTACATCTGTATTGAAACTAAATTCTGCAAATATTTCTTTAAGCTGAACTATATTATCATTATCTTCATTTACTTCCACTGGTGGTCTGTTGTTTTCAATTTTTATTTCTATTTTTACACCACTTTTTTTCTTAAATTTATCTATCGATTCATCAGCTTTTTTTAGAATAATATCATGTTCATCACCTTGTACTGTTCTGATATCAACAGATGCTTCA
>CAZLIW010000082.1:0-7770 GCA_964559325.1 uncultured Halanaerobium sp.
TTTTGATCAGCATGCAGATGATTTAAAAAATAATGGTGTTAATTTGGTTAAGGAGGTTTAATTGTTGGATAATATATTAATCACAGCTACAAGTACTTTTGGAATGGAAGCACTGGTAAAAAAAGAAATAAATGAATTGGGATATGAGATTACAGAAGTAAAAAACGGCAGAATAACTTTTAAAGGTGATCTGAAGGCAGCAGTAGAGGCCAATCTTTGGCTGAGAACAGCAGAAAGAGTATTAATTAAAATGGGGGAATTCAAAGCAGAGAACTTTGACCAGCTTTATGAAGGAGTAAAAAATCTTAACTGGAGTGATTGGCTTCCTATAAATGCTGAATTTCCTGTCAGTGGAAAATCTATAGATTCTAAACTTGACAGTGTACCTGCCTGTCAGTCTGTCACCAAAAAAGCTGTTGTGGACAGCATGAAAGAAAAATATAATATCAGCTGGTTTGAAGAAGATGGAGCAGAATTTCCAATAGAAGTGGCGCTTTATAAAGATAAAGCAGTACTTACAATTGACACTTCTGGAACAGGACTTCACAAAAGAGGTTACAGAAAAGCCTCTGTAGCAGCTCCACTGCAGGAAACTATTTCAGCAGGTATGATTTATTTAAGCAGATGGGATAGAGACCGCATACTTATTGATCCTTTTGCTGGATCAGGAACCATACCTATAGAAGCTGCTATGATGGCAAAAAATATTGCTCCAGGTTTAAATAGGGATTTTGCAGCTGAAAAGTGGCCTATCTTTCAAAATGGAATCTGGGAAACAGTAAGAAAAGAGGCTGAAGAAAAAATAAACCATTCTGCAGATGTTAGATTAATAATGGGATATGATAACGATCCAGATTCCGTAAGTGCAGCACGTTATAATGCTAAAAATGCAGGAGTATCAGATCTGATTCATTTTCAGGAAAAAGATTTCAAGGATTTTTCTACTGGCAGACAATACGGCTATATTATCTGTAATCCACCTTATGGAGAAAGACTTTCAGAACGAGAAGAGGTTGAGGAACTTTACCGTCAGATGGGAGAAAAATTACTGTCTCTTGAAACCTGGTCCTATTATATTCTATCTTCACACTCTAATTTTGAAGAAATTTTCGGCAAAAATGCCAGTAAACGACGCAAGCTATACAATGGTGGTATAGAGTGTCAGTATTATCAGTATTACGGTCCCTGGCCGCCTAGAAATTAGTTGAGAGGAGTTTAATTTTGTTTAAAAATATAAAAACATATTTCCCATATATATCAGGCTCTATTTTCAGCATAATATTTGGATTTTCATTCATGTTCACCAAGGAGGGACTGGAGGTAATATCTCCTTTTCACCTGCTTGGTTTTCGTTTTGCGCTTGCAGCAGCTTTCCTAACTATTTTGAACACAGCAGGATTAATTGATGTCAGCTTTAAAGGGAAAAACATTAAAATGCTTTTAGTTATGGCATTGTTTCAGCCCGGTCTTTATTTTATATTTGAAACAAGCGGAATAATGTATACTACTTCTTCAGAAGCCGGGATGATGATAGCACTAATTCCTGTTATTGTAACTATAATAGGTGCTGTTTTTTTAGATGAAAAACCTACTTTTAAGCAGACATTATTTGTTATACTGTCTGTAGCTGGTGTATTATTTATAGTATTAAACAAAGGCAGCAGTAAAATAGAAGGTAATTTCTTAGGGCTGGCTTTACTGGGTGGTGCTGTTACTGCAGGTGCTTTATACAATGTTCTTTCGCGAAAATTATCACTGCATTTTCGCCCGGTAGAAATTACATATATTATGATGTGGTTTGGAGCAATATCTTTTAATTTTATCTCTTTAATTAATAAAAATTTTTCATTAAGCAATTATTTCGCCCCATTAACCAATATAAAGGTGCTGAGTGCTGTTATCTATCTAGGTATATTTTCATCTGTTATTGCATTTTTTATGATGAATTATACTCTTTCCAGAATCAATGCTGCTCAGGCTGCTGTGTTTGCCAATTTAACTACAGTTGTCTCAATAATAGCCGGAGTTGTCTTTAGAAATGAAAGTTTTTATTTTTTTCAGGGTATTGGTGCTTTTATGATTATACTTGGAGTCTGGGGAACAAATTATTTTGCAAAACCTGTCAAATTAAAAAAGGAGGAATCATAAATTGAAAAATTATAATATAGCTGTTGTTGGTGCCACTGGCCTTGTTGGCAGAGAAATGCTTAAAATTCTCAAAGAAAGAAATTTTCCAATAGATAATCTCCGCTTATTTGCTACCAGCCGCTCTGCCGGAAAAAAAATAAATTTTTTGGGGGAAAATATAATTGTAGAAGAAGTAAAGGAAGATTCTTTTGAAAATATCGACATAGCACTTTTTAGTGCAGGTAGCAGTGCTGCTATAGAAACGGCACCTCTTGTCACAAAAAAAGGTGGTGTAGTTATTGACAACAGCAGTGCTTTTAGAATGGATAAAAATATCCCACTGGTTGTACCGGAAGTAAATGGCAGCATACTCACTAATAAGGAGACCATAATTGCCAATCCCAACTGTTCGACCATACAGATGGTGGTTGTTTTACAACCTCTTTTAAAAAAATATGGCCTTAAAAGGCTGGTTATAAGTACATACCAGGCTGTTTCTGGAGCAGGAAAAAAGGCAGTAGATGAACTACTTGCTCAAAGCAGATCATTTTTAAATAATGAAGTAATTAAAAAGAAAAATTTCAACAATCAGATAGCATTTAATTCTATTCCTCAAATTGATGTTTTTTTGGAAAATGATTATACTAAAGAAGAAATGAAAATGGTAAATGAAACAAGAAAAATTTTAAATGAAAATAAACTGGCAGTTACAGCAACCTGTGTGAGAATTCCGGTAATATTTGGTCATGCTGAATCAGTTAATGTTGAGCTCAATCAAAAATTTGATATTGAGGAATTAAAAAATGAATTAAATAATTTCAAAAATATCAAAGTAGTAGATAATCCTGGAAAAGAAATTTACCCAATGCAGACTGATACTGAAAAAACAGATAAAATCCTTGTGGGGCGTATTAGAAGGGATTATTCGCAAAAAAATTCTGTTAATCTCTGGATAGCTGCCAACAATCTCCGCAAAGGTGCTGCTTTAAATACTGTGCAGATTGCTGAGTACTTAATTGAAAATAATTTGATAAATTAAGAAAACTATTTGGCCCCTTGTTTTTTTATCATCATCAATGTATAATAGTAATAACGCTTTGAGAACGGATATGTATTATTTATATTATTTTATCGTTAATGGTTTTTTCTTTTAGTGTAGTAATTGTTGTTTTGATTTTGATGAAAATGTTCGTTTTGTAAATATTTTGGAGGTGTTTTGTTTTATAAATGAGTAAGAAAAATAAAATAAGTGAAGTTACGATGACCCCTCTCGGTGGAGTGGGAGAGATCGGAAAGAATATGATGGTGCTTGAAATCGGGGATGAAATGTTAATTGTTGACTCAGGTGTTAAATTTCCGGAAAATGACCTTTTAGGAATTGATTTAGTTATTCCTGATTTCAGTTATGTCCTGAATAATAAAGACAGGATTAATGGAATTGTTTTAACACATGGACATGAAGACCATATAGGAGGACTCCCATATCTGCTTAAGGATCTGGACGTTCCTGTTTATGGAACTAAATTAACTCTCGGTCTTCTGGAAGGAAAGTTGAAGGAACATCGACTGTTAAAAGATAGAAGACTCAAGGTTGTACATCCGGGCAAGAAGATCAATGTTGGCAGTTTTACTGTAGAGTTTATAAGGGTGAATCACAGTATTGCTGATACATGTGCACTGGCTCTTCATACTCCTTTAGGTCCAATTATCTATGCAAGTGATTTTAAATTTGATCAGACTCCTATAGATGGAGAAGTTGCTGATTATCATAAACTTGCAGAACTTGGTGACAGTAAACAGGGTGTGCTGGCCCTCTTTTCCGACAGCACTAATGTTGAAAGAGAAGGATATACTCTTTCTGAAAAAGTTGTTGGAGAAACAGTAGATGAAATTTTTAGGGGGGCACGAGAAAGAATTATTGTTGCAACATTTGCTTCTAATATTCACCGTGTACAGCAGGTTGTGGATGCGGCTTTTAAATACAACAGGAAAATTGCCTTTACCGGCAGAAGTATGATAAATAATGTTGATATTGCCCGTAGACTTGGATATCTGCAGATTCCGGATGACATGATTGTAGATATTAGAGAGTGTTCAAATCTGCCTGACAGCAGAGTTACACTACTTACAACAGGAAGTCAGGGAGAACCTATGGCTGCTTTAACCAGAATGGCAAGAGGTGATCACTACCATATAAATATTAAAGATGGTGATACAGTTATGATCTCTGCTTCAGCCATACCGGGCAACGAAAAATTTGTAGGTGAAACTATAAATAAACTGTTTAAACGTGGAGCAAATGTTATTTACGAAAATGTATCCGGAGTTCATGTTTCCGGCCATGCCAGTCAGGAAGAACTTAAGTTAATGTTAAATCTTGTTAAACCAAAGTTTTTTGTGCCAACACATGGAGAATTTAGACATCTGTATAAACATGCAGATCTTGCTGAGAAAAATGGTATTCCTAAAGAGAATATCTATATTTCAGAAATTGGTGATAAAATTAAATTCACTGACAGCTCGGTCAGTAAAGAGTGCAGTGTTCAGTCTGGAGATGTTCTGATAGATGGTCTCGGTATTGGAGATGTCGGAAATATTGTACTGAGAGACAGAAGACTTTTATCTGAGGACGGTATTATCATTGTTGTTGTTACAATCGATAAAAAAGGTAATATACTTGCTGGACCGGATATTATAACAAGAGGTTTTGTTTATATTAGAGAATCTGAAGAATTAATCGAAGCGGCAACACAGCGTGTTGAAGATTCTCTAAAAGAATGTGAAGAAAAAAATATCACAGAGTGGTCTGTGCTTAAAAATACTATCCGTAATTCATTAAATAATTATATATACAAAAAAATCAAGAGAAATCCAATGATTTTACCTATAATAATGGAAGTATAATTATTTTGATCTCAACCAGCTGCTTAAAAACAGCTGGTTTTATATTTGCACATATTTATTACATAATATAGAATAATAGGTGAGTAAATAAATTTTGAGGAGCTGGAGTAAATGTCACTTTTTCAGGCTGTTTTTTTGGGATTAGTACAGGGATTGACAGAATTTTTACCTATCAGCAGTTCAGGTCACCTTGTATTATTTCAGCATTTTTTTCAAATAAAAGAAAATCAGATGCTTTTTAATGTTTTTCTGCATTTAGGTACACTAATACCCATATTTATCATTTTCCGGATTGAAATAAAAGAAATTTTATTATTTAAAAAAAACCGGCGCAGAGAAACTATTTTTATTTTGCTGGCAGTAATACCAACAGGAATTATTGGTATTTTATTTGAAGACTTTTTTGAAAGCTTATTTTCCAATCCTATTTCAACAGGGTTTATGTTGTTAATTACTGGAATTATTTTATATATAACTGAAAAATACAGCAGTGGTGATAAAGACATAGAAAATCTTAAATTCTGGCAGCCAGTTATTGTTGGGCTTGCTCAATCTGGTGCCATAATTCCGGGGATTTCTCGTTCTGGTTCCACAATTGCTGCTTCACTTCTGCAGGGATTAAACAGAACATCTGCAGCCAGGTTTTCATTTCTGATCTCTATACCTGTCATTGGTGGTGCAGGGATTCTACAGTTTAAGGATATTAATACAGCTGGCCTGGGCAGCTTAAAGATTAACATTATTTTGGCAGGTGTTATTTCAGCGGCTTTGTCAGGTTTTTTTGCCATCAAATTTTTATTGAAAATTTTAAAAGAAGGAAAACTAATCTATTTTAGTTATTACTGCTGGATAATAGGTATATTTGTAATTATATCTTCAGGATTATTAAAGTAATTAAAGAATTATTATTGATAGAAGGGGGGGCTCAGGGTGAGCAGAAACACCAAAAATAATATAGAAAAAAGAAAAAATGAGATACTCGGCATATTTTTTATTACCCTGGGTATAATCAGTGGAATTTCTCTATTAAGCACTTCAGCAGGAGTGCTCGGAAGTTTTATTTCTAGATTATATTACTATTTGCTCGGCAGTGGAGCCTATACAGTTCCCATTATTTTTGTATATCTTGGGATTAAATTTATAAAATCGGAAAAAATTAAATTTTCTCTCCGCTCTGCCGGCTTTTTTATAACTATAATAGCTGTTATTAGTATTATAAATTTAAATTTAACTGACAGTAATTTTAATAGTATTGGTCAAACTGCTGCCAGCAGTGGTGGTGGTATTATTGGTCAATCTTTAAGCTGGTTTTTATTTAAATCATTTGGGAAAATAGCAGCATATGCAGTTCTTTCAATATTTCTTTTTACAGGTATATTGCTCTGGTTTGATATATTTTTGGACAGTTTATTTTCAAAAATTAAAAAAACATTTTTATTTCCATTAAAATTATTTGGGGAAATAAAAAATAAATTTTTAAATGGAGCTGACAGTTTAAAAATATTTTATTATAATACAATAGATAAATTTAAAAATAGATCTCAAACTAGGAAGAAAAGAAAAAATAACAGACAAAAAAATCAAAGCAGCAGAAATGACTCAAATATTACAGAAAATAATTCTGAAAACGATTTGGAGCCTTATAATAATTCTGATGTGGTGAAAGTAGAAAATAAAAATAAGTCTAAAAACACAGAAACAAAAAAGAAGCTGATTGAAGACTTTGATCTGACAAAAGATCAATCTAAAAACATTAAAGAAAAGGGAGAAAAAAGAGGAAATTATAATTTTCCGGGAATTTCTCTATTAAACAGTAGTGGTAAGAAAAAAATTAAACTTGAAAATAAAAGCAAACTTTTAGAAGAAACACTGGAAAGTTTTGGAGTTAATGCAAAAGTAATTAATGTAAATCATGGTCCAACTATTACAAGATACGAAATCCAGCCTGCTACAGGAGTAAAAGTTAGTAAAATTGTAAACTTATCAGATGATATAGCTCTTGCTTTAGCAGCCCGTGATGTACGTATCGAAGCACCAATTCCCGGCAAAGCTGCTGTAGGAATAGAGGTCCCACACGGTAATAATATAAATGTATCTTTTCGAGATGTAATTGCTTCCAATGAATTTCAAAATTCAGATGCACAGCTTACTTTAGCTCTGGGGAAGGGTATTGATGGTGAAACAATAGTTTTTGATTTAAGTAAAATGCCTCATCTGCTGGTGGCTGGTGCTACAGGTTCTGGAAAAAGTGTCTGTATCAATACACTGATAAGCAGTATTTTATACAGATCACATCCTGATGAAGTGAAGCTGCTGCTTGTTGATCCCAAAAAGGTGGAATTAAATACTTATAGAGGACTGCCCCATCTCCTTACACCAGTGGTAACCGATCCTAAAAAAGCTGCAAATGTTTTAAAACTGGTGGTAGATGAAATGGAAAGCCGCTATGAGTTGTTTTCTGAAACAGGCAGCCGTGGTATAGAATCATACAATAAACAGTTTGAAGAAGAAGAAAAGCTCCCCTATATTGTTGTCATTATAGATGAGCTATCTGATCTTATGATGGTTGCAGCAGGTGAAGTAGAAGACAATATCTGCAGGCTTGCCCAGATGTCCAGAGCGGCAGGAATTCATTTAATTATAGCAACTCAGAGGCCTTCAGTTGATGTAATTACAGGATTAATAAAAGCTAATATACCGAGCAGAATTTCTTTTGCAGTATCTTCTCAAACTGATTCT
>CAZLIW010000083.1:0-7763 GCA_964559325.1 uncultured Halanaerobium sp.
AGAAAATACTTCTTTCATAGTTTTAAATGGTTCAAATTTAATTTTACCTGTTACCAGTTCTTCTCCAGATTTAACCTCATCTTTTGCTTCAAGTTCTGTCAGCAATCTTGAAACAGCAAATACACCTATTAAAACCGTTAAAAATGGTACACCCGCTTCTAAAAATCTTATATTAAATGTGAATCTTGTAAATCCACTCATCGGATCAAGACCTACTGTTGCTACTAAAAGTCCCAGGGATCCGGCAAGCAAACCCTTTATAACTGAATCACCGGTAATACTTGCAATAATGGTTAGGGCAAAAACGATTAAAGAAAAATATTCCCATGGACCTATCTTCATAGCAAGATTAGCTACCTGAGGAGCAAGAGTAATTAAAAGAATCATACTTATTAGAGAACCAAAAAATGAAGCCCAGATTCCTATTCCCAGTGCACGGCCAGGTTGACCTTTCTGAACCATGGGAAAAGCATCAAATGTTGTTGCAACTGCTGAAGGAGTACCTGGAATACCGATTAAGGCTGCTGTAATAAGACCTCCCGAAAGACCTCCAACAAAAACACCCAGCATTGTTGCCAGACCAACATTTGGTGACATTCCAAATGTAAATGGTAGTGTTAAAATAATAGCCATGGTAATAGTAAATCCTGGGATAGCACCTGCTATAATACCAGCCAATGTACCTAAAAACATATTAAAAAGTAAATGAAAACTCAAAATTTCTTCAAATCCAAGTACCAGCATTTCTATCATTGAACATCCCTCATTTATTAATTATATTAAATTTAAGTTCTACTCAAAAAATATTCCCGGTGGGAAAATAACGCTCAAATAACTCTGGAAAAAATAATATGCCCCCAGACTTATAAACAGTGCAATTGAAGTCATTATAAAATATGTCTTCCCACTCTTCTCCTCTGGTCCAATCATATATTGAGTTAAAAAGACAAATAAAAATGTAGAAATTCTAAAACCTATAAATCTCATCAGCAAAATATAAAGTAAAAAGTTGAAAAGTGATATAAATATTAGTTTATAATCTTTAAAAAGCTTTTTAAAATTAAATTCCACTTTTTCAAAATCTTTTGCTCTTACTTTTTTAATGATAAGTGCAGCTGCTAAAATACCCATAAAAATCACTATTAATCTTGGGAATCCGGCCGGTCCAAGTGGATCATACTGAGATTCTGGCAGCTGAGATGTTTGAATAAATATAACTATACTCAGTAATAAAAATATAATGCCTGCTATCAATTCACCCATATTAGCTTACTCCTTTACTATCATTATAAAATTAACTGCAGAGAAGCATATGCTTCTCTGCAGTTATAAATTAACAGTTGTTCTAAATAATATAATTTATTTTATATCTTCTGCTACTGAAGCAATATCAGCATCTAATTTTTCTAAATATGCCTGGTAATCTTCCTGTCCTCTAAATTGAACTTCAGATCCAGTTTTTTCTACTGCTTCTACATACTCTGGATCATTAGCAGTCTTTTTTAAGGCTGTCTCTAATGTTTTAACTATATCTTCTGGAGTTCCTTTTGGCAATACTACACCACGCTGTACAGTCCAGATCATGTCATAACCCTTTTCTCTAAGAGTTGGAATATCAGGCATTTTTTCAGAACGCTCTTCACTTGCAAAAGCAATGAACTTAAAGTCTCCGTTTTCAACAAACTGATTACCTGAAGCATAATCAATCATGGCTATATCTATAAATCCACCTGCAAGTGCCTGAACTCTTTCTCCAGTACCTTCATAACTGACATATTTAAACTCGGTATCAAGTGCTTTTTCAAAAATTGCCGCCCAAATATGTGGAATACCCTTAAGTGTAATTCCAACACTCACATCACCTGGATTATTTTTTGCATATTCAACAAATTCTTCAACATTATCATATGGAGCATCTTTTCTTACTGCAAGAAACTGAGGTGAACTTGTCATCGCTGCAACAGGAATAAAATCATCCCAGTTTATATCAGTGATTCCTACATGATATGCTGCCAGTAAACCTTCGTGAACCTGACCAATAGTATAACCATTACCCGTCTTATTTTTCAGTTCGCGCAGTCCTACTGTTCCACTAACACCCGGTTTATTAATTACTGGTACCGGAACACCAAGATATTTTTCTGCATGTTTAGCCACAATCCTCATTAAAGTATCACTACCTCCACCTGGAGACCACGGTACTATAAATTGAACTGCTTTTTCTGGATATTCTGCTGCTGCAAACATACTTAACATTGAGACCATTAACACCATCATTACTAAAATACTCACTACTTTTCTGCTCATTTTTTAAATTCCTCCCTAAATTTTTGATATTTGTACCATTTCCCCCAATACTTTACTACTTTAAAGTACAGGTGTGGATTGATTATTTATAATATACCATAATATTTTATTAATGTAAACTCAAATAGAAATAATTTGACAATTAAAAATATTTGTAAGACAATAATTATAGGGGTGTCAGCAGTAACATCACATTTTTAAGTATTTTCTCACTATCTCAGAAAATTTTGTAATATTTGGGAAGGGAGGGATATTTTTTAGAAATCTGTCATTCTAAAAGGAGGCTGATTATGGAGAAAAATATTGCTGTTTTGGGCACTCTTGATACTAAAGGTGAAGAGTTCAAATATGTAAAGGACATAATTGAAAAAGAAGGTCTGGGAACTGTTGTTATTGATGCAGGTGTAATGGGTAAACCGTACTTTACTCCTGATATTGGAAGAGCTGAGGTGGCTGCTGCCGGCGGAAAAACAATAGAAAAATTGCGCAGTGATGAAGACCGTGGACAGGCTATGGAAGTTATGTCCTGTGGAGCTGCAGAAATAGCAGCCGATTTATATGAAAATGGTAAAATTGATGGAATTATCAGTCTTGGTGGTTCAGCTGGAACTACTATAGGTACTTCTGCCATGAAGAGACTGCCTGTTGGTTTTCCCAAAGTTATGGTATCTACTCTGGCTTCTGGAGATACCAGGCCATATGTTGGTATTAAGGATATTACAATGATGTATTCAGTTGTTGATATTCTGGGAGTAAACAGCCTCTCTTCGCAAATTCTTGCAAATGCAGCTTTTGCTGTAGCGGGTATGGTCAAAGGAAACAAACCAAAATTAGATGACCATAAGCCGCTGATAGCTGCTACAATGTTTGGAGTTACCACTCCCTGTGTGACAGAAGCAAGAAAATATCTTGAAGAACATGGATATGAGGTACTTGTTTTTCATGCTACAGGCACTGGTGGCATGGCAATGGAAAGCTTAATAGAAGAAGGTTTTATTAAAGGTGTTCTTGATATTACTACAACAGAACTGTGTGATGAACTTGTTGGTGGAGTTTTATCTGCTGGCCCGGATAGACTTGAGGCCGCTGGTGAAAAAGGTATACCCCAGGTTGTTTCAACAGGTGCTTTAGATATGGTCAATTTTGGACCAATAGACTCTGTACCAGATAAATTTAAAGACAGAAATCTTTATAAACATAATCCAACTGTAACACTTATGAGAACAACTGTAGAAGAAAACAAAAAACTTGCTGAAATAATAGCAGAAAAATTAAATAAATCAAAAGGAAAAACTTCTCTCTTTCTGCCTTTAAAAGGTGTTTCTATGATTGATGTTGAAGGACAGCCTTTTTATGGTCCCAAAGAAGATAAAATGCTGTTTAATACTCTCAGAGAAAAAATAGATGAAAACAGGGTGGAAATTGTTGAGAAAGACACTGATATAAATGACAAAAAATTTGCCATAATGATGGCAAAAAAATTGATAAATCTAATCGAAAATAAATAAAGGAGGATGGAGATAATGGCATTTACACGAAGTGAAGTAAGAAAAAAACTTCAGGAAGAAATAGATAAAGGCAGAACCGTTGTGGGGGCTGGAGCCGGAACAGGTATATCAGCAAAATTTGCCCAAAAGGGTGAAGTAGATCTAATTATTATCTATAATTCTGGAAGATATAGAATGGCAGGACGCGGATCTCTGGCAGGTCTTCTTCCATATGGAGATGCAAATGGAATAGTTGTGGAAATGGCATCAGAAGTACTACCTGTTGCAAAAGAAACTCCGGTTCTTGCTGGAGTATGTGGTACTGATCCTTTTAGGTTGATGGATGTATTTTTAAAAGATTTGAAAGATATGGGATTCTCAGGAGTTCAAAATTTCCCTACTGTTGGTTTAATTGATGGTGTGTTTAGACAAAATCTAGAAGAAACAGGTATGGGATATAATCTGGAAGTTGAAATGATAAGAAAAGCCCATGAGCTTGATCTCTTCACTGCTCCCTATGTGTTTGACGAAGAAGATGCAAAAGCAATGGCAGAGGCCGGAGCTGATGTTCTGGTAGCACATATGGGCCTGACTACCAGTGGAAGTATTGGAGCAGAAACAGCTCTTACTCTAGAAGAAAGTGTTAATAAAGTTCAAAACATAGCAGATGCCGGTCAAAGTGTTAATCCCGATGTTATGGTTATCTGCCACGGTGGACCAATCGCAATGCCTGATGATGCAGAATTTGTCCTCAAAAGAACAGAAAATGTGGTCGGATTTTTCGGTGCATCAAGTATTGAAAGACTTCCTACTGAAGCAGCAATAACTGAACAAACAAAGAAATTTAAAAATATTAAGATGAAATAATCGCTGCTAATTTTTTAAAATCATGACATAAAAAATTTTAAGGGTTGAACTCTGTTTAAATGAGTCAACCCTTAATCTCTATCATCTACTTTACAAATATACCAGTTGTGCCATTTATTAATTTTAATCTTTTCTACTTCTGCAAAAAATGATTCCATTTCATAAGGAACTGATTTAATAAATTCTCTATAATAACTTCCTTCAATTGCCTCAATTATATTAATAAATAAATTTTCCTTATCTCCGAAATCATGAAAAATTACCAGCTTTGATGCAATCCTTGAAGCTTCTTTATAAAGTTTTTTCCTCTCTTCAAAAGAAAGACCGTGTGCTAAATAGGCTGCAGTAACTATATCAAAACTACTGTCTTCAAATTTCAGACCTTCCAAAAGATCAGCTTCAATACAATCAAGCCCATTTTCTCTGCATTTTTTTATCATGGCAGGAGCTGCATCTGCGGCCTTTACCTTAAATTGGGCATTTTGCCATCCTTTTGCAAATGCTCCAGTCCCACTCCCTAAATCCAGCACCTTACTCCCCTTTTTGAGATTTAGATAATCTATATTTTCCTTTATTTTTTCTGAATAGTAATCTGACTGATAACTGAAAAAAAGCTGATATATAGGTGCAATTATATTGAATTTTCTAATATGCCAGTTCATATTATTCACCTACTAAGTTAAATTATTACTTTTTCTACTACAATGTTCAAATGTTTAATAAGATCCAGCTCTTTTATTTCCTTTTTTCCATCTTTATCTTCAATTACTCTAACTATAGGGCGTGTAGGAAAACCAATATTTTGTTCGGAAATAATACCTCTGGCACCAGTGCTTAAAATAACTTCTGAACCATTAGGATAAAAAGATATTTTGCGCAAGAATTTTTTTACAAAAGTATAATCAAAAAGAGTTTCTGTGTTATTCATTATATATTCTGCAGCTCTATATGTCGGCCAGCGATCTCTATATACTCTATCACTGGTAAGTGCATCAAATACATCTGCTATTGCAGCAATTCTTGCAAATTCATGAATATCATTTCCTTCAATTCCGCGGGGATATCCTGAACCATTAACCCTCTCATGATGAGAATAAGCAACTATTCGCGACAGGGGACTTACTGTCTCAAGCTGCTGCAGATGTTCAAAACCAAGCTGAGGATGTTTTTTCATTACATTATATTCATAATCATCCAAACTGTCAGGTTTATTGAGTATTTTTTCAGGAATTAAAACTTTACCTACATCATGCAGCATTCCTCCCATCCCGAGTTTAAAAAGATCATTTTGAGAATAATTCAAAATTTTCCCAAGAGCAATACATACAACTCCTACATTTACAGAATGATCATAGGTATAGGTGCTTGTTGCTTTTATATCAACCAGATTGAGAAGAACATCTTCATTCATCTCCAGTTCAGACTTTATATCTTCAACAACTGATTTGAATCCTTCAACATCAATATCAAAAACACCTTTTTTTATTCTTTCAAAATTCTTTTTTATAATGGCTTTTCCTTTTCTTCTTGTCTTTTCTCTAATCACTTCATCTACTTTAATATCTCGTGAATATTCGTCTTCAACATAAAGATGTTTTATTCCTATTGCCAGCAGTTTATCCTTATATTTATAAGGATTCTCTACTCCCTTATTCAGCAAAATATTTCCATTATCATATATTGCTTTGGCAAGTGTCATATTCTCTTTTAAATCTTCTGTTAAAACAAGACGCATATATTAAACCCCTCAATCCCATTATTTTATATTAAATACTACTTGAAAAATACCTCTGCTGTTTGACAATTGATTCTATAAAAATCAGGACTGTATAGATCCATTATTCATAAAATCTATCCTTTTAATTCTTTACATAAATAATTATTCCATAAAAAATACAAAAGTCCTCTTAAGATTATTCATCAGCATGTACATTCTGAAATAAAATTATTTCTTTTTCTACGGGTTTAGAAACACCAAGCGACCCTTTTACTCGACAGTATTTAGCAGCTATTTTAACTGCTGTATCCAGACACTTTTCATAGGCTTTTCCTTCTGCAGCTGAAGATAAAAAGCCTGCTATAAATGCATCTCCTGTACCAAGATCATCTATAACTTCTATTTCTGAAACTTCTTTTTTAATCAATCTGTCATCATATTTCATCAAAACTTGATTCTTCCCTCTGGTCAGTATAACTACCTCTGCTCCCTGTTCGCTGGCCCAGTTAACAAATTCTTCTTCATTTTCTCTATCTTTAGACTCAGAGAAGAAAGCAAAATTAACTCTACGCAGTAGTTCTTTTAAGTATTCTTTTTTTCTAATATAAGAAAAATCAAATGATATTTTTGTCTTGAATCTCAACTTTTTTATATAATCTTCAAAATAAGAATATGCTGTTGTGTGTACAATCTTAGAGTTGGCAATTATTTTTAGCTGTGCATCATTTATATCCAGTTTTTTGTATACTCCTTTATCCACACCTTTAATTTGACTTTTCCCATTATTCATTTCTACTATTGATATTGCATTTCTACCTTTTTTTATATCTGTCAGAGGATAGGCAACTCTGGATTTTTTTAAATTATCAAACATGAATTTTGCATTTTCATCTGTCCCGAAGGTCCCAAAATATGCGGTTTTTTTACCCATTCTTCCGGTCATAACTGCCACATTATATGCGCCACCACCAGCATAAACTCTTTTTTCAGATTGATAATAATCAGCAACATTGTCACCTACAGAAAAAACATCATATTTCATTATTAACCCTCCTTCATCTCCTGACTGAATCTTCGTACTGGCTGTACTTTTTTCACAATAAGAGGCAGCAAAATAAGCTGAATAATTACAGCCGGTACTGCTGTAATTAGTGATGCCTTCATGAAATTAACAAATGGTGGATTAAAAGCAAATACTGGTGCTATAAATGCCAGTGCCAGCCCAAAAATTATTCTACCACCAATCATACTTATAATCAGAGATAAATAAATATTTTTTTTGAAATAAATATATAATATACCACTCAAAAATCCATATCCTGCCAGTTCAAATGACATTAAAACTGTTATCGGTGGCGAAAACGGGGGCATGCCTGTAAGAAGAG
>CAZLIW010000084.1:0-7658 GCA_964559325.1 uncultured Halanaerobium sp.
TTCAATATATCTCATCCCAGAAATCTTTACCAAAATATTTATTTTCCAGTTTCATTATTTCAATATGTGCTTCTTTCCTAAAAGCCAAAAAATTATTTAAAAACTTTCTTCCTTTAGATGTCAGTTTTGATCCACCACCAGAAAACCCACCTTTATGCCTTTCAATAAGCTTAAACCCCAGCCTCTGTTCAATATCATTTACCAGATTCCAGGCCTGGCTGTATGACATATTGATATCCTGAGCTGCTTTGTTGAGAGAACCATATCTGTCAATCCTCAAAAGGATATCACAGGGGCCATCTCCAAAAACTTTATCATCTTTTTCCAGCCATAATTTATAATTTAAATTTATACTCTCATCTTCAACCACATTTTTATACTTTTTGTATTCATCAAAATAGTCTATATCCCGAATAATATTTTCGTCATCAACCGGGAAATACAAAACCTGCTCTGGATGTTTTTTAGTTAAATTTCTGAGCCCAAAACGAGAGTTTTTAAACTTTTTTATCTGAGGTACTAATTCTCCAGAAACAATTACTGGATGACCTCTAACATCATCATATACCGGAACTATTATTTTTTTGCTGCCTTCTAGATATTTTTGTATTATTAAATTATAGGTCTCAGGAGCAATCATGGGTTTATCAGCCAGAGTGATAAGAATATGTTCTGTGTCCGAATCCAGATCTTTAAGTCCTCTTTTTATAGATGAAAGCATACCGGTTTTATAATCTTCATTAACCAATACTCTTATTTTTTCATTAATAATATCTTTTATATGAGGATATATCTTTTCAGCCTTTGCACCAAGAATTATTCTTATTTCCCCGTCAAGCAGTTCAGTTTTTATAAGATTGTTCACAGTTGTTTCCAGTATTGTAGAATCTGCAAAAGGCAGAATTTGCTTTAATGCCCCCATTCTATTGCTTTCACCTGCAGCTAATACGAGAGATGTAATCATAAATACCTCCAATATTTTCAAGTATTTTAGTTTAATAACCTCTATAAATATATCCAATTTTTCAGGCTGTTTAATTTATTACCTCTACAAATATACTAATGTTTTCTAATCATCTATGTTAATAACTTCTACAAATATATCAACATTACCTCCACATATTCCACCATGTTCAGCAATTTCCTTATTGGTCAAATTAAAATTTATTTTTTTACATCCACCTGTTTTTATTAATTTTTTACTTTCTTCAATAATTTCCGCTTCTGCCGGTCCTCCACCAATAGTACCATATGTAGAGCCATCAGGATATATTATCATTTTAGCACCTGCATTGCGGGGAGAAGAATCTTTAGTTTTTATTACTGCTGCAAGTGCCAGTTTTTCACCACTGTAATTGATTATCTTTTCGAATAGTTCTTTATTCATGGCCCAGCCTCCTAACCTTTACAATCTGAGAAATAATTGAAACAGCTATTTCCTCAGGTGTTTCACTGCCAATACCTAATCCGATCGGAGCATAAACTCTGTTAATAAATTTTTGGTCAATATTATCTTTTTCCATCAATTCTTTAAAAATAAGGTTTACTTTTGTTTCACTGCCTATCATACCTATATAAGCAGCATTACTATTTATTACAGATTTTAAAACTTCATAATCATATTCATGGCCTCTGGTTACAATTACTAAATAATCATTTGTTTTTATATCCAGTTCTTTAATATATTCAGAAAAATCTCTGCAGATAAGTTTATCGGCCTCCGGAAAACGCCCTTCATTTACATATTCCTTCCTGTCATCAACAACCTCAACATTAAAATTTACCAGATTCCCCATTTTATATAGCGGTAGTGAAACATGACCACCACCAAAAATTATCAATCGAGGTGTATTAAAAAGTGGTTCCATATATATTTCAATTTCAGCATCTTCCTTTTTAATTTTTTTGGTTATAATTTTATTGAATTTTAAATTTACCAGTATATTTTCAGTTAAAATATTTTCTATTAAATTGCTCTTATTAGACGCAATATCTTTTTCAGCAAAAGTAAATTCAAAATTTTCATCGACTATAAATTTAACACCAAACAGCTTGTGGATTTCATCATCTTCTTTTATTCCTTCGACATCAGTTATGATTCCCAGCAGAGCAGATCTATCACTTTCCAGTATTTTCTTGGCCATTTTAAAAAAATTTTTTTCAGACATATATTTTCCCCCTATAAAAATTTATTGACTGCATTTTTCCACAACTTTTTATGTACTGTTTCCTAAATTAAATATTTTTTCAAAATTAATTAAAGTTATGCAAAAATGTTTTTGACAATTATAGAAAAAATAGCGCTGCTGTCCTATTCTATTGTTTCCAGAATATATTTCTTATAATTATAGTTCACCAACAAAACCTTATTTATTCCCTGTGAAATTAAAATATCTGCTGTTTTTTTAACCGAACGATAATTTTCTTCGTTTACCTGTGTTAAAATACAGATATAATTTCTGCATTTATCCTTATAATAACCATAAGATTTTTTTGAAGTTAAAATTTTAACTATAAGTTCTGCATCAATATATTCACCATCAGATAACTCATTTAGCTTATTTATTCTGAAGCTGTTTTTTTTACTTATCTTTTCTCCAAAATTATTCATACCTAAAACCACAGCAATTATATCAGTGCTATTGGGTATTACCGGTTCATGTTCTGCAGGCACCTTAATATATCTCCCTTTTGCCCCATCACCTTCAACCAAAAAATTGCTCTCCGGCAGACTAACTTTTAGTTTATCCAGCCAGAGTGGAGAAATTCCCTGTATTTTGCCAAAATTATCTTTTTCCCTTCCAAATACAACTATATCATCTGCAGTTTTTAATTTTATCTCTTCTAAATAAGAATCGAATTTTTTCTCATTTTTTATTATTATTTCTTCATGTTGGAAATTGCTAAAAGGGAAAAAATGTGTTGTTGTGGTAATGATTAAATTATTCATGTATTCTGCTGCCAGCCTCTTAATTGAGGTTGTTTTGCCACCGGCACCAACAAATGTTAACATATCATTTTTTCTTATTTCCAGACAATCTTTAAATTTCATATTCTAATTCAACCACCAATTTGTGACATCGAACGACAGAAATTAGAATTATGATTAAAATTGAGATTATGTGAAACCGGTTTTAATTCAACAGCTTTTTTGTAGGCATTAATAATATCATCCTCTGACATTCTATCTGCTATTTTAACTTCGATATTATTACCAAGACAGGGTTTAATTTTTCCATCTGCAGTTAATCTTAATCTATTACAATTCGCACAGAAATTATTACTGATTGCAGAAATAAAGCCTATACTGCCTTTAGCTTCCTCTACTTTATAATATTTGGCCGGGCCACTGCCCTCAATTTGAGCTGAATAAAGATTATATTTTTCTGAAATATATTCTTTTATTTTCTCACTGCTGTAAAATTTTTCTTTAGAAATATCAAAACCAAGCGGCATGTATTCTATAAACCTTATGTGTAGATTTTTTCTGCGGCTCAATTCCACAAAATCATCGATCTCATTATCATTAAATCCTTTAATGACAACTACATTAATCTTAACCGGACTTAACTCTAGTTTTAAGGCAGTTTCTATTCCTGCTTTAACATCATCAAAATGATCTCTCCTTGTAATCCTTTCATAATTTTTTTTATTTAAGGTATCCAAACTTATATTGACTCTATCCAAACCTGATTCTTTTAATTTTTTTCCAAGTTTGGATAACAGTACTCCATTTGTTGTCATCGTTATTTCTTCCAACCCCAGTTTAGAAAGAGCATAAATCAAACTGTCCAGCCCTTTTCTAACAAGTGGTTCACCTCCTGTAATCCTCACCTTTTTTATTCCTAATTTTACTCCTGTCCTGACAATTTTTATAATATCTTCATAAGATAATATTTTAGAATGTCCTTTATCATCTATGCCATCTTCCGGCATACAGTAAATACAGCGGAGATTGCAGCGGTCAGTCACAGAAATTCTGAGATAATTTATTTTTCTCTCATATCTATCAATTAATTCTTTCATAAAATCAATCCCCATTCTGATATTATTTTATATTCTAATGACCATAAAAACAAAGTCTGGGCAGGTCTGCTAAAACTGCCGCTCCCGCAATTGTATTACCAAAAAAATAATATTCTCGGTCATATCTATTAAAAATATCTATTATATTATCTATTGAATCATTTATTACAGAAGAACCTGTAGCAAGCACCAAATCGGACTCTTTAATTAGTTTTTCTGTATCAGTATTACCATCCCATATTTTAATCCCATCTTTATATTCAGAGATTAATTTTGGATTTAAATCAGTCACTTTAACATTTTTAGATCCAAAAACTTTACTACATTCTTCAGTTATCGCCGGCTGATAACCAATTATTCCAATCTGCTCTGCATCACTATTTTTTCTAATCCATTTTACCATTTCCTGAGAACATTCATGAGGCTCCTGATCTCTGCAGTGTATTGTTTTTTCTGCTCTATTTAAGTGATTTAGTACAGCATTAACTGTGGAAACAAAAAGTGCTCTGTGATAATTATTATCCAGCTTTAAATTAATAACATCTGAAATAGATCCACTAAATCTGCCTGGATGATCTGTAAAAGCCTGGCCCAGACTACCGGAATAATCGGCCTGTATCATTACTTCATTGCCAATCAGCAGGGGAAAATCATTTCTCCCGGGATTCCCTATTGCCTCCTCTGGAGAAAGTCCCATTATTTCTATATCGATTTTATCTTTTTCTATACTATTGTCTTTAATTATTTTAAAAAATTCATTTTTAGTTTTTCTCAATACATTCATATTATAACACTTCCATTTCCATAATATTAGTTGATTTTTCCAAAAGAACAGTTTGGATACTGACAGACTTCACAGTGCCTGCAGAAACCTCCCAAACTAAGCTGAACAATATCTTTTCTGCTGATCTTCTCTCCGGCAAGTATTCTGGGGTAAATAATATCAAAAACAGTAATTTTATAGAAAAGAACACAGGCCGGCAGTCCTAAAACAGGAGTATCATCTAAATATGCCAGCATCAATTTATTTCCCGGCAGTACAGGAGCTCCATAACTTATTATTTCTGCTCCGGTAGCTCTTATACCGGAAGGTGTCAAATCATCAGGATCAACCGACATACCACCTCCGGTTATTAACAGTTCTGCCCCTTTTTCTTTTAAATCCAATAAGGCTTCTTTGATTAAATCTTTATCATCAGGAACAAAGGTAAAATCCAGCAGTTCTCCCCCCCATCTCTTTAGTTTGCTTTTAATAGTAGGCACAAATTTATCTTCTATTCTCCCGTGATAAACTTCGTTTCCGGTAACAACCAGCCCAACTTTATAATTATTAAATGGAGAAATCTCAAAAATATATTTATCAGCAGCCATGTTTTCAATCTCTGCGATTATTTTTTCGCTGATAACAAGTGGGTTTATTCTGATACCGGCAGCATTGTCTCCTTTTTTGACAGGAACTTTATTATGTATTGATGTTATTAATACATCCTTAACATTATTTGTTTTCAGCAAAAGTTCTTTATTTATTTTCATCATACCGGGATAAGAAGCCTTCAGAGTTACTTTACCTTCTTCCGGCCCGACAAATGTAAACCCCTCTCCACAGACGGCTTCTGCAATTCTCAGTGCTGCTTCATCTTCATGTAAATCATCTCTGTCCAGATCAATAATATATAGACTTTCTTTTCCCATATCTCTCAGTACTGAAATATCTTTTTCTTCTACTATATGTCCTTTTTTAAAACGGGCTCCCTTATATTCACCAGGAATAATCTGTGTCATATCATGTGCTATTGTTTTCCCCACAGCTTTTTTTACAGAAATTTTTTTGTAATCCATTCAGCTCCCCCCAGATTTTTAATATTAAAAAGGTCCAAATCTCTAAAATCTACAATTATATATCACCATTTAAAACTTTAATCTTTTTAAAGTTAAAAGTCAGCCAGGCAGTATCGTTTTTGCTCAACTTCATATTTTTATAAATATCTGATGCCAGCTTTACTTTTATTTCCCTATCTACCATAAAGACACATTCAATATAAGTGGATGTCTTTTTTATTTCAATTAATTCTGCTTTTATCCTATTAATATCCGGCCCCGGTGGTTTGCACTTAGATACATATATATCTTCAGGCAAAATTGCTATCTTTCTTATGCATTTTTTGGGACTGGCAACAACAAAATTTAACTTTCCGCATTTTATCTCTTTTAAATAGAAATTCATCTCCTTACAGCTGCTGCAGATAAATATATTGGGTTCTCCTATAAATTCAGTAACATTTTTGTTTTTCGGCTTAAAAAATACTCTATCTGCTTTATCCACCTGTTCAATAATACCATTATTAATTACCGCTATCCTATCTGCCATTTCTTCTGCTTCAGAAAAATTATGTGTTACATAAACTGTAGTTATATTTAATTTTCTCTGCAGCATTTTTATCTCCATTCTTAAATGTTTGGATATGCGGTAGTCCAGACTGCTCATAGGTTCATCCAGAAGTAATATGTCTGGAGAATACACCAGAGCTCTGGCCAGGGCTATTCTCTGTTTTTCTCCTCCACTCAAATTTTTAGAATAACGTTTTGTTAGTTCCCCTATATTGAATAACTCTACTATATGATCAACTTTTTCTTTTATTTTACTTTTAGAAAGTCCTTTTGTTTTTAATCCATAAGCTATATTATCATATACATTCAAATGTGGAAAAAGATTTATATCCTGAAAAAGATATCCGACATTTCTCCTGCCCGTTACTAAATTATCAACATTGTTTTCTCCAAAATAAATTGAGCCACTGTAGTCGACTATTCCTGCAATAGTTTTTAAAAGAGTTGTTTTCCCTGAACCAGATGGTCCTAAAAGAACCATTAATTCTCCGTCTTTAATAGTAAAATTCAATTTTTTTAGGCAAAAATCAGTTGAAAGATTTTGTATTTTAATATCAGGCATATTCTACCTCCACTGATCAGTAAATTTAGATTCTAAAAAGACTATTGTTTTTTCAAATAGAAAACACATAACTGACAGCAGCAGCAAGCAGACAATTATTACATCAACTCTTACAAGATTTTCTGCTTTCATCATCAAAGCACCAATACCTGTTGGTATTGCAACCATTTCTGCTGCAATAACTACCCGCCATGCCATCCCAGATTCTAATTTTAAACCGGTAAAAATATTCGGCAGAGCAAGAGGAATAATAATTGTAAATAATATTTTTATTTCTGATGCTCCCAAAGTTCTAGCAGCATTTATTAAATTATTATCTACCCTTTTAATTCCAGCTGAAGTATTATATGCCATTGGAAAAAAACAGCATATAAAAATTATTAGTATTGGAACCAGATTGTTTACCCCAAAAATTATAATAAAGAGAGGCAGCCAGCCCAGAGCGGGTATTGGATAAGTAAGGCTTATTATACCACCTAAAAACTGATCGACATTCTCCTTCCATCCCATCAAAATGCCTACAACCAATCCAAAAAATGTGCCAAGAAAAAATCCTGCTAAAACCCTTAATAAACTGCTGTAAAAATTTGTGAGTAATACTCCATTTGTTATTAAATGATAGAATTCTATTATTATTTCTTTAATTGAAGGTAAAAAATTGTTTTGAAAAATAAAATTTAAA